>NZ_QEQK01000020.1 GCF_003151135.1 Abyssibacter profundi | reverse complement strand
GCGTGAGAACCCTTTTCAAGCAGCGCGCGCAGCGCCATCCTGTCGTCGGTCATCGTGTCCCTCTTTCGGTTGTCTAAGGTCGTCAAGAAACCTCAGATTACCGCGGGGCACGGTGGCCACTCTTACACCACGTCCGGGGACACGACCTTGCCATTCTCGTCAGGTGAGTACGCAGAGTGGGTCAACTCGCAATGTGGCCCAGTTCGGACTGCCGATGAACTCTTGGACCGCGTCGTCTCCGCACTTGGGGAAATTGCGTACGACTTGGAGAACGCGGCACTCAGTCATCGATTGGCTTGGAAGGCGATTGGTCTTGAAGGCGACTTGCAGCCCAGCTTGGGGAGCGAGCTGGAAAGAAAATCCGCTCGTCAGTTCACTATCCATCGGGAGCCGGAAGTCGCCGAGAACAAAAAGCCGGACTACATCGTGCAATCTGCTGCTTCTCCTGACCGAGTGGCCATTGAGTTGAAGCTGATCGACAAGTGGTCCGGAAACGAACTGGTCGAGCGTTTGGAGAATCAGCTCATCGGCCAATATATGCGCCATCGCGAATGCAGGTCTGGTGTCTTTCTGCTGGTCGCACAGAGAAAGCAAGGGCTGACCTTCACCGTCGCTGGGCGGCAACGGCGAATGAAGCTCGCCGAGGCTCTTGATTATCTCCAGATGGTCGCGAATTCATGTGTCGCATCGGTCTCATCAGCTGAGCGCGTGGTCGTGTTGGCGCTTCAGTTACCAGGGTGACCAGCGTTTGCCCGAACTGTGGTGCGCAATATTTGCACAATGATTACGTAAGCAATTGAATTATAAAGAAATCCGTCCAGTCCATCACCGGCGCGACGCTGAAGCGCCATGGGTGAAAATCTGAAGAATTACGCGACAAAGCAATCAGTTCCAGTCAAATGTTGACCGATGGAGGACAACGGATTTTGTGCAATAAGGGGTGTTATAGAGGTGTGGTTGCTCAAAAAGCGGTCGTGGTGTAAGAAGCCACCGCTCGCCTCGGCTTCTCGCCGCCAGCGGGTGAGTAGATTGGCGCCAATCTCAAGCTCACGGGCAACCTGCGCACATGTCACCCCCGGCTGATAGGTCTGCTCCACAGCCCCTTGTTTGAACTCTCGGCTGAACTTCCTGCGCTTCGACATGAACACTCCTTTGGCCCAGTATCAGGCTTCTTGAAAGTGTCCGCGAGAACGGGGTAGAACCCATCCCGCGTGCGCAGCCCGGCGGACGGGTGGTGCGGGCGTGCGACCGAGGTGGGCGTCTGCGGCCTTCGATGACACCAGGGGCCTGAATAGGAACGAACGGGCGTGCAGGCCCGTTCGTTCCGAGGGCGGCTGGCCCGGGTTAGTCGGTCCAGAAGTTCAGGGCGGCAGCCCGACGCTGATGAATTTTACTGTCCTCGGCCTGGGTCCTGTAATCGGCCCAGCCATGTTGGCCGTCGGCATCCGGTACCTGCCAACTACCGAGTAGCGCCCCGGTGAGGGCGGCGCCCATTGCTTCGAATCCCTGTGCGGTCTGGAGGTCTGCCTCGACGTTCTTATTGATCATGTACTTGAGCTGGCGTACGCCCTGCTGGTTCTTCATCAGCAGCAGGTCCACCAGCCGTCGGGTTTCATCCGCGAGGCTTTGTGGTGGCACCACACGGTTGAACAGCCCGAGCTCGAGACCGCGTCGAGCAGGGTGGAGTGCGCCGAGCAGGTTGATCTCCTTGGTCATACGACGGCCAATGAGCCGGGCCATGCGGGTGGTGCCGCCCCAGCCGGGTGTAATGCCCCAGTCAACTTCCGGCATGCCCCATCGGGATCTTTCGGTGCAAATAACGAAGTCTGCAGCCATGGTGATTTCCAGGCCTCCGCCGACGCAGTAGCCGTCCACGGCACAGACGGTGATCTTGTCCAGGTCTTCCAGGGTGTTCGCCATGTGCTGATAACCGCGAACGCGCCGCATGATCTGGTTTGCGTTACCCCACTTGCCGGCGGCCATTTCTGCCAGGTCGTCGCCTGCGCAGAAGTTGCCGCCCGCGCCCTCGATCACCACCACCTTGTACTGCTCGCTGTCACGGATGTGTTCGAGAACGGTGAGGAATTCGGCAGATAGCCGGATCGACAGGGCATTCGTGACCTGAGGGCGATTCAGCTGAATGGTGGCGACCGGTCCGTTTGATGTGAACACGAGATCTTCAAAGGCCGGAAGTTCGGTGGCGCCTGTTCCGGTGGGTTTTGTTTGGGGCTGCATCTAGGGAATCTCCAATCGAAAGGTTCATTTGAAAGCAGGCATAACGCTTTCGATACGAAAGTAAATAAATAGATTGCGAAACGCAAGTATTAAGCTGGCCGCGATGGGTCCAGTCTGTGCAGACAGGCGGTTATTGAACCCTCCTGCAACGCTATGTACAGTCGGGTACACAAATAGTTAACCGTTAGTTCACCTGCTTCTAGGCGGGGAATAGGCGGTACAACAACGAGGAGACACGACCATGAGACAGGTCACGAGCCGGCGGCCGAAAACCGCCTGCACCGCGCTACTGGTGCTCGGCCTGATGGGCTGCAATTCAGGCCCTACGGCTTCCACGGATCCAACGGGGGCGGGCGGCGATCCCGGTACACCCCCGGTTGCTCAGGAGCCGGTGCCGGCACCCGAGGTACTGGGTCCGCTGATGGGCGGCATCCGCACCGGCGAACCCTGGGGAACCACCATGGTGCCGCTGATCGAGGGCTACGTAGAGGAGGAGTTCAGCTTTGGTGGCCTGGCACGCGGCCACGGCGATGCTGCGGACACCGAAAGCGCCTACCGCACGCGAATGACCGTGCGCCGGCCCGTTGATCCCGATGATTTCAATGGAACGGTGGTGCTGGACTGGAACAACGTCACGCTGCAGTTCGATATCGAATCCACCTGGGCAGCGGCGAATGACGTGCTGATGGGGCGCGGCTTTATCTACGTCGGCGTTTCGGCGCAGAAGCAGGGGGTCGATGGGGCGCCAACCAGCCTATATTTCTGGGACCCGGTTCGCTACGCAGACTTGATGCACCCGGGGGATGACTATTCCTTCGATATCTTCTCGCAGGCCGCCCAGGCCGTGTTCGATCCCATTGTCATGCCAGCGGAGATACGGGATCGAATTGAGCGTGTGGTGGCCACGGGGTCGTCACAATCGGCTGGTCGCCTGACCACTTATATTAATGAGGTGCATGAGCGTGACCGGATGTTTGATGGCTACATGCCCCAGATTTCCGGCTCGGTGTTGGACACCCGCAAAGATCTGGTTCCGATTCTCTGGATCAACAGCCAGGATGAGGCCGCGGGCATCGTCGAAGCGCCGGCCGATGAGCCGCTGTTCCGATATTGGGAAGTGGCGGGTCCACCCCACACGACCAATGCGGGTGAGCAGTACTACACCAGCATGGCGATCTATGCGAACAGCAACGGCGTCCATGGACGTTATGACCCGGAGGTAGCCGGTCAGTACGGTGAACTGGATCCGCAGGGCAGTTGCAACCGTAACCGTTACCCGGTGCGGTACGTGTGGAGCTCGGGCATCGTCGCGCTACACAAGTGGCTGGTCTCCGGGCAGGCGCCGGGCAGTGTCCCGCCGCTGGCTCGGGATGAGGCTGGGGATCTGACATTTGACGAGCATGGCAATGCCTTGGGGGGATTCCGGTTGCCCATCGTGGATGTCCCGATCGGAGCCTACTTCGCGGGCCAGTTGCCGGTAGGAACCAGCCTCACGCATTGCACACCCGGCGGTCTGGTTCCGTTGGTGGGCACTTCCCAAACCTTTGACCCTGCTCGGATGATGGGCTTGTACGAGTCGCACGACGACTATCTGGCCCAGCTTGAGGCGGTGATCCCCGAAGCTGTGGATTCGGGTCGCTTGCTTCCCGAGCATGCGGAAGATCTCTTGCGCCGCGCCCGAGGCTCGGACATCACCAATCCCGTCCCGCGCGTGCCACCTCCACCACCCGCCGGTGGCGATCCGGTTTGAGTCGCGGCCCACCCCGTCCCGTGGCGGGGTGGGCGCTTTGACGGCCCGCGATGAGCCGGTTCGTTGCCGGACGAAATTAGCTCGCGAGCTGCGTCCGATCAGCGGTCGCAGATTACGATGGATGGTCTAGTAAATATGGCTAACAAGTGACCAATCTTGTTGAAAATACAGCAAATTTACGATGGCTGACCGCTTGATAAGTCTCTAGTCTTTACAAAAATTTCGCCTAGGGGAATGGGGTGGCGGAGATCAAGCAACAGACGAAGCGCGTGCCGGCGCTCGCATGGGTTGGATTACTGTTTTGCGCCTGTGCAGCCATCGGGTCCGATGTCCCGCTGGGAGCGCAGCAGGATTGTTCGGTCGCGGACGTGTCGCACACCGGGTTTGGGGAGATCGGCCAGGTCCAGGCCATGCGCGCCGCGCTGGACAAGGCGCATCAGTCAGCCAGCCAGGTCATTGAAGAGTTCGAGCGCAGCCACGCACGTGCAGTGCGGCTTCAACGCGAAAATGCGGCGCTGCGTGATGAGGTGAAGTCCTTGCACGCCGAAATGTCGCGGCTGCGCACCGTCGAAGTCGGCGCTGAGCAATCGTTGACCGTGCGGGCGCAACCCGGTGGTGACGCCATTGGCAGCCTCGCCCACGGCGTGGTGGTCGACGTCATCGAGTGCAGCGACGGGAACGCACGGCGGTGGTGTCATGTCAGCGCCGTGACGGGCGAGAGTTCAGCCTCCGGCTGGGTGGCCGAAGACTGGCTGAACCCTCTGCTCACCACGCGAGGGCGGAGCGCCGACTGGGTGCGCAACGGCGCACAGGGCTGAGTCGGCCGGTCGCCCTGACCTTGGACGTTGTGCGGTTGCGCGACGCCCTCCTGCCGAAGCTGGCCGCCTATAGGGGCTCTGCCGGTTAGCCCAATCGCTGAGCGGCTGGTTGCGGCACCTCCCGGCAAGACCGGCCACGCGATCGCGTGTTCTCAGTCCAGGGGACCGGTCCGGTTTGTGGCGACGCCGCGTTCCTGGTGGCTGTAACCTCAGGCGCGGCAGGCTCCGAGTTGGCCATCGTCGGCACCTGGTGCGTCGGTCTGGCTTGGTGATGCGGCCTGTCTATGCTGCAATGCGCGCCTCGTACGATCTACGTGGCTGTCGATGCATAGCCGCGCCCAAGGACTGAGACCATGCCTGCATATCGATCCCGCACGACCACTTTCGGACGCAACATGGCCGGTGCCCGTGCGCTCTGGCGCGCCACCGGGATGAAGGACGATGATTTCGGCAAGCCGATTATCGCCGTTGCCAACTCGTTTACTCAGTTCGTGCCAGGTCATGTCCACCTGAAGGATTTGGGCCAGTTGGTGGCGCGGGAAATCGAGGCGGCGGGTGGCGTGGCCAAGGAGTTCAACACCATTGCGGTGGATGACGGCATTGCCATGGGCCACGGCGGCATGCTTTACAGCCTGCCCAGTCGTGATCTGATCGCAGACAGTGTGGAGTACATGGTCAACGCCCACTGTGCCGATGCGCTGGTGTGCATCTCCAACTGCGACAAGATCACCCCCGGCATGCTCAATGCCGCCATGCGACTGAATATCCCGACGGTCTTCGTCTCGGGCGGGCCGATGGAGGCTGGTAAGGTCAGCCTGGCCAAAAAGGGTGACATCAAGCTCGACCTGGTCGATGCCATGGTCAGCGCGGCCAATCCAGAGGAATCCGACGAGGATGTGGCCAGCATCGAGCGCAGCGCCTGTCCCACCTGCGGTTCTTGCTCGGGCATGTTCACCGCCAATTCGATGAATTGCCTAACCGAAGCCCTGGGCCTGTCCTTGCCCGGCAATGGCTCGTTGCTGGCGACCCACAGCGAACGTAAGGAATTGTTCCTCCAGGCGGGGCGGGTCATCGTCGACTTGGCCAAGCGCTACTATGAAGGCGATGATGCCTCGGTGCTGCCCCGGTCCATCGCCAGTTTCAAGGCCTTCGAAAACGCCATTGCGTTGGACATCGCCATGGGCGGCTCGACCAACACGGTCTTGCATCTGCTGGCCGCGGCGCATGAGGCCGGTGTGGACTTCACGATGGCCGACATCGACCGCATGTCGCGGAAGATCCCCAACCTTTGCAAGGTGGCGCCGGCGACGCAGCAATATCACATGGAAGACGTCCATCGCGCTGGTGGCGTCATCGGCATTCTTGCGGAGCTCGACCGGGGCGGTCTGCTGCACAGCGACTGCAGCACGGTCCACGCCCGCACAATGGGTGAGGCGCTGGCGCATTGGGACGTCATGCGCGGTGGCGAGGAAGCTGCCGGGCGGTACATGGCCGGGCCAGGCGGTATTCCGACCCAGGTGGCGTTCAGCCAGTCGGCGCAGTGGCCCAGTCTCGATACCGACCGGGCCGATGGTTGCATCCGCGATGTGGAGCATGCCTATTCCACAGATGGTGGGCTGGCGGTGCTCTACGGCAACATCGCCAAGGATGGTTGCATCGTCAAGACGGCAGGCGTCGACGAATCCATCCTCAAGTTTCGGGGGCCGGCGGTGATCTTCGAGAGTCAGGAAGAGGCCATCGACGGCATTCTGCTGAGCAACAAGGTCAAGGCCGGCGATGTCGTGCTGATTCGCTATGAGGGTCCGAAGGGCGGGCCGGGCATGCAGGAAATGCTGTACCCGACCAGCTACCTGAAATCCAAGGGTCTGGGCAAGGCCTGCGCGCTTATCACCGACGGCCGCTTTTCTGGCGGGACCTCGGGCTTGTCGATTGGTCATTGTTCGCCTGAGGCCGCCGAGGGCGGCGACATTGGCCTGGTCGAGCCCGGCGACATCATCGAGATTGATATTCCCAACCGCGTGATTCGCGTGGACCTCAGTGATGCCGAGCTGGCCGAACGCCGCGAAGCGATGGAAGCGCGCGGCGATCAGGCATGGAAACCCGTGCAGCGTGAGCGCCAGGTGTCACTGGCCCTGCAGGCTTACGCCGCCATGGCGACGTCTGCCGCACGGGGAGCGGTCCGCGACCTGTCTCAGCTGAAATCCGGATAACCGGGCAGCCGGGGCGGGGTGCGACGGTGCACCAACGTTCCGGTGGGGCCATCGGGCGGATGCCTTGGCTGTCCGCGGCGGCCAAGCCGCGCGGTGCAGGTCAACCGCTGTATGCGGGGCGCGCGCTGACTGATGGTGTGGCTAGACCGCGCTCTGCAAATCCCGAATTGCGGAAACCATTTGCTGCATCGGCTGGGTGGAGGCACGGGACGCGGCGATAAACCCGGCTTCGGTGAGCGCGACCTGGTACGAGTCATCACCGATATGCCGCACATAGCCGCGACCCAGCAACTCGCCGGCCGCGGGGATGGTGTCGAACTGCCGCACCCCCATCTCGACACTGAGGTGATGCCAAAGCGCGTTCAGGTCGATTGCCTGACCGGGCTGCACACCCTCGGCGTGGAGTTTGGCCAGCATGGCCTGGATGATGGAATCGAGCAGGGGGCCAGAGCGGGGCTTGGCGACGCTGCGGCGGTTATCAACGGGCCGCGGACGGGATCGACGATCAAGTACGTTCGGCGGCTGGGCCACGGTTGAACACCGAGTGAACAGGGTAGAACGCACTTTACCGTGTTCTTGCGGTTCGTACAGTCACCGCTGAATGTCGGCGCATGGAATCTGTCATCCAAGCCCATCCAGATCTGGCTGGTCACCTGAACGATGGGCGGTGGCCGGTGCCGTATACGTCCGACTGATCGACTCAGAGCGAGGCGCCTGTGGGTTGATCGACCCCAGGGCCAGTCGGGCGGCCACCGCCTCCAACGCCGCGCTGAGAGCCTGCAGGGCGGCAATCGCCTCACCTAGCAAGACGCGTGATTCGCGATTGCTTGCCTGGATCTGCCGGTCAAAGGGTTCACCGTGTTCGCCGCGGTGTCGGATCGCCGCCATCAGACTCTCCACCCGGTCAATCTGCTGGTCCAGGCGGGCTGCCAGCTCAGGGTCGATTTGGGCCACCCGCTTGGCCAGGGACTGCGGCGCGCGGTAGGTCGAAGTGTCGTCCTGGCCGACAATCCGGTAGCGGCCATAATAGACGTTGGCTATGCCCCGGGCGTTGTAATAAAGCGACTGATGCGTGTCATCAGAGAAGCAATCCTGCTCCTCCTCAGGCGACTGGCTGAGCAGCGGGACCTGCATGCGTTCACCGGAGAGTTCATCGCCGGCCAGGCGAATCATCCCGAACAGCATGCGCCGCAGCCCGTTGTTCACCTCGCCCTGGATGAGATGCAGGCCATAGCTGCCCGGATTGTTGCCGGCCCAGTTCAGCGTCATGCCGCCCAGTTCGCTGTAGAGATGCTCGGCCATGATGTCCAGCAGACGGGCCCGGCGACGACAGTGCTCGGCCGGTGCGGGCTTGGGGCCGCTGGTGCAGGCTGCCATCGATCAACCGGCGGAGCTCAGCGTCTTCGGTCAAGCGATCTGGCAGGCGCTGATCGCGCCGAATCCGCAGATCGTGCTTGCGATCGGCGGGCACCACATTGGTGATGCCGTGTTGGAGGCGACCAATGCGCAGGGCCTGCCGGTGCCATTGCTGGTTGTGGACTACCAGCATCTGGAGCAGGGCGGCGGTGGGTATTTGCAGGTTTGGGCGTTGGATCTTGAAGCCGGGTTGCTGCAGACCCGAGCCTACTCGCCCTGGGCGGATGCCAATCCCGACGCCGGTTTGCCGCTGACGCCCTCGGGGCTGCCGGCCGCGCGCAGCATCGCGATCCGCCGCGCCTGTACGCTCCGGTCGGAAGGCTGTCGCCACTAATCCCGATTTACCATCGCACTGCGGCCGGGCGCGGGTTAGCTTGCAAGGTTTGCAGGCGTGAGGAGGCCGGGGGTGATGGTGCAGCTGCGTTGGTTGGGTTTTGTGGGGATGGCCGCGCTGGCGGCCTGTGGTGGCGGACCGGCATCTGACGCCCCCAACGCGGGCGTGGCTGGTGTCGACGCCGAGGCGCTGGAGTGCGTGACGAGCGACCCCCGCCGGCAGGTGGGCGATGGCCTGGATGCGCCGGGCCGCCTGGTCGTCGACACCCCACCAGCCGGTCCCATTCCCGCGCCCTGTGCCGACAACAGGGGCTATCGCGTGGGTGTTGGCATCCACGACATCACCGGGCCCATTGCCGATACCGCAAGCCTGGCCTGGGTGAACCCGCAGCAGGTGTTCTCCGCATTGCACACGCGTGTCTATGCCCGGGCGTTTGTGATCGAGTCACCCTGCAACGGTCGGCGGGTTCTGTTCGTGTCGCTGGACACGGGCTTGATGAGCGCCGCCGTGCGGCAGGCAATTCTGGCGGAGTTGGCTGCCGATGAGCGCCTGTCCGCGCACTATGACGCCCATAACGTCATGCTGTCGGTCACGCACACCCATTCCGATCCGGGCACCGGCTTGGCCGGGGTCGGCAATGGCGCGGCCGTCATCGTCGGTGGCACGGTCGCGGCCATTCGCAATGCGCATGAGAATTTCGTTGCCCACGCGCAGCTGGCGACGATCCAGTTGTCGTCGGGTGAACTGCTCAACACCAACATCAACCGGTCCAAGCCTGCCTATGTGATGAACGCCGAGGCTGACCGTCAGGCGTTTCTGAACGAGCGCGGCGAAGAGGTGCAGGTCAATAAGCGCATGGTGCAGCTGGAACTGCTGCGTGAGGCTGGCCTGACAGGGCTGATCAACTGGTTCGGCGTGCACCCCACGGTGATCGGTCCCGCGCAGCACTACGTCAGTGGAGATGTGAAGGGGCAGGCCTCGCTGGGGCTGGAAGCCTTGATGGGGACTGACTACCGAGCCGACCCTGCGGCAGGCACGTTTGTCGGCGCGTTCGCCCAGGCTGATGAAGGCGATGCCTCGCCCAATATCGCCATTGAGACCTACCCCTACCCGGACCCCAGGCGGGGCGGTGGTGTGGATGATCTGGATGCCAATGCGATATCCGGCCTCAAACAGCTGGCGCGTTCGCTGGAACTCATGGGGACGGGTGAGGTGGTCACGGGTCCGGTGGACTATCGGTTGATTCGCGTGCCCATCGAGTCGATCAGCATCGATGACCCGGCCGTGCTGGCCAGCCTGAACCTACCCGCTGAGCTGGACGCCGAGGACAAGCGAACCTGCACCGGCATTCTCGGTGCCTCCTTCGGGGCCGGTGCAGAGGATGGGCCAGGCCCCACGACCGAGGGCCTGACTTGCAGTGATGATCCGGCGTTGCTGGATGCCGCGCTGGATGACATCGCCACGCTGACCGGCACGCGTCTGGAAGGCTTTCCCGGTGGCTGGCCGGCCGAGACGATTCCCGGTCAGACGTTGTCTGCCGTGGTGATGTGCAATGTCTCCATGCTGCCTCCCGTACTCGGGGACTTCTCCTGCCAGGCGGAAAAGCCCGTGCTGTTGCCGCGGGGTGGCACGGAGCTGCCGTTGCAGTTGTTCCGCATCGGCCAGCTCGCGGTCATCGGCTTGCCCTGGGAGGTGACAACCATGGCGGCGCGCCGGCTCAAGACGCTGCTGCTCGCAGAGCTTGCGCCTGTTGGCGTGCAGACCATCGTGGTGGCCGGCCTGGTGAACGACTACGTGCACTACCTGACGACACGTGAGGAATACGCGGCCCAGCAGTACGAAGGTGCGTCGACGCTGTATGGCCCCTGGACCCATGCTGCGGTGATGCAGGAGTCGCTCAAGCTGGCCCGGGCGATGCGTCGCGGTGAGGCGGTCTCGGTCGAGCTGCCGCCCGCCGAGCGAATCGACCTCGCGTTGGTGCCGGGGCCGGTGGAAAGCCCGCACCCGGCCGGCGAGCCTGGCACCCTGGTTCGCCAGCCTCCTGCGGCTGTCACACCCGGCGAATTGGTGGAAGCTGAGGTGGTGGCAGGGCACCCCGGTAACGACTTGCAACTGCAGGGCAGTTATTTGAATGTCGAGCGCCAACGTGGCGATGGCAGCTGGGAGACCTGGATTGAGGACCGCGATCCACAGCTGATCTACGCCTGGAAGCCGTTGCTCCCTGTCCCCGTGGCGACCGAACGGCCGCTGACCAGCAGTGGCGGCACCGCCGATGCCCGCTGGCAGACTCCGGCGAATCTGCCAGCGGGCAGCTATCGGTTCCGTTTTACCGGTCAATCCCGCGGGCTGGATGGGTCGCTTCGGGCCTATGACGTGGTAACGGATGCGTTTACGGTGTCGGCATCGCAGGCCGACTGCCCGGGATCTCAGGCGCCTCCGGCATAGACCCCCGTCTCGGCATCAGCGCGGGTGCGGGCAAGGCGTCATCGTCTTGTTACAGATCAGGCTCAAAGTGCGGATCCATCTTTCAATGATTCGCAGGGTTCCCGGTCATGAGCAGACGTTTGCGCCGCATGCGGCGTTTGTCCCAGCGTGCGTTGTCGCGCAGACGCTTTCTCGTGGGCGCCGCCTGTGCGCCCGTGGTGTTCGCCGGTTGTGCACAGGACAGCTCCGAACCGCGCCCGCCTGTTGAGGGCCCTAAAGCGAGTCATGCCAGTTTCGAGCACGGGGTGGCCTCCGGTGATCCCCTGGCAGATCGCGTCGTGCTTTGGACACGGGTTAGCGGGCTGACGACGGACACGCCGGTGGAGTGGGTGTTGGCCTCCGATCCGGCGATGACCAACGTGCTGCGAACATCCGGGGACGGGCTCGACGCGGCGGCCAGTGCTTGGGCGCGAGCCGAGTCCGACTACACGGTCAAACTGGATGTCACCGGCCTGAGTGCCGCCACCACCTATTACTTTCAGTTCCGGGTTGGTGCGGTGACCTCGCCGGTGGGGCGTACACGAACGGCGCCCGCGCCGGGTGCTGAACGGGCCCGCTTCGCCTTGGTGTCTTGTTCCAATTACTCCACCGGCTACTTCAATGCCTACAAGGTGCTGGCGCGACGGGACATCGATGCGGTGATTCATGTCGGCGATTATTTCTACGAGTACGGGAACAGCAGTGATCTGGGGCGGGATCATTTTCCGCCGCATGAGATTGTCACGCTCAGCGACTACCGGCAGCGCCATGCCCAGTACCGGACCGACCCTGATCTCCAGGCCATGACGGCGGCCCATCCGCTGATCGCTGTCTGGGACGATCACGAATCCACGAACAACAGTTGGGCGGACGGGGCGCAGAATCACCAGCCCGACACCGAGGGTGACTGGCCCGAACGCCGTGCGGCGGCGACCCGCGCCTATGCCGAGTGGCTGCCGATCCGCCTGCCCGAGCCGGATAATCCGCTACGCATCTGGCGCCATCTGCCATTCGGGGATCTGGTGGACCTGCTCATGCTCGATACCCGCCTGCAGCGGAACGCTCCGGAGACGGACACGTCGGCCACTGGCACCGAGAGTGCCGATCCCAGCCGGACCATGCTGGGTGAGCCGCAAAAGGCCTGGTTGCTGGATCGGATGCGTGCTTCCAAGGCGGCAGGCACCCGTTGGCGGGTGCTGGGTCAGCAAACCATGATGTCACCGCATCGGAATAACCCGGATCCCCGCTATTCGCCCTTGCCCTACCTGCCACCCGAGGTGGCCGAGGAAATGGGCCTGCGCCCTGGCGGTGGCAACGAGGGCGGCGATAACTGGGGCGCCTACCAGTTCGAGCGCGACCAGTTAATGCAGATCTGGCGGAGCGAGGGGATTGTGGACAATATCGTGTTAACCGGCGACATCCACACCGGCTGGGCCAGCGATGTCGTCGAGGATCCCTATACGCCGTTTAATCCGCTGACCGCTGAGCTGACCGGCGTGCCCGGATACAACCCGCTAACCGGGGACGGCAGCGTGGCGGTCGAATTCACCTGCATGAGCGTGACCTCGAACAATCTGGCCGATTCGCCAGGCGGTGCCGTGCTGGCACCGCTCTACAACGCCGCGGTGGTCGCGGCCAATCCAAATGTCGCGTTCCACCACGCCGGTGCGCATGGATTTGTCGAGCTTGAGATCACCCCCGAATCGGCCACGGGCACCTTCTGGAACGTGGGGACTGTGCTGGTGCCCTTTTCGGACACGGACGACGCCGAGGTCATCGGGCGTTTCGGCACCTCGCATTCATCGGTGGGCCGACCCAATCACCTCAGCCCACGGCTGTCATAGACCGGACTCGCACTGACGGCAGGCAGGGCTTACCCTGCGCCCTGAGCAGGACGGCGCGCAATCAGCGCCGTCCCAAGACAAGATGATTCATCACCAGGGAGCAGGGGTGCGAAAAACAATTCTGATCACCGGCGCGAGCGCTGGGCTGGGCGCCGGCATGGCACGCGAGTTTGCCGCGCGGGGGCGTCATCTGGCGCTTTGTGCGCGCAACACCGATGCGCTGGAGAGCCTGCGGTCCGAGCTGTCGGCCAAGTATCCCGAGATCCGCATCAGCCTGCGGGCACTGGATGTCTGCAATTACGACCAGGTTTTCGAAGTCTTTAACGCGTTTCGTGAAGAATTCGGAACGCTGGATCGCATCATCGTCAATGCCGGTATCGGGTTCGGCGCGCAGATTGGCACGGGGCATTTTTCCACCAATCTCCGCACGGCGACGACCAATTTCACGGCCGCGCTGGCCCAGTGCGAGGCGGCGATGGAGATTTTCCGGGCGCAGAACGCCGGGCATTTGGTGGCGATGTCGTCGGTGAGCGCCGTGCGCGGCTTCAAGGGGCCGGCGGCCACCTACGCGGCCACCAAGGCAGGCCTGGCCAATCTGGCCGAAGGAATCCGCCTAGATTGCCTGGGCACGCCGATCAATGTGTCGACCATTCTGCCGGGCTACATTCTGACCGCCATTAACGCCGATCTGAAAAACGCGCCGTTTCGGGTCGATGTCGAGACCGGCTGCCGGGCCTTGGTCAAGACCATCGAGCGTGAACCGGCCTCGGCATTCGTGCCGGGCTGGCCCTGGGGGCTGGTGGCCCGGCTGATGCGCTGGTTGCCCCTGGGCGCGCTGGCGCGGATGGGCTGAGCGGGATGCGTCGTCGACTGCTGGCCGCACTGGGGCTGATCGGACTCGCCGGGGTGCTCGCCTTGCTGGGTCTGCTCAGGCCCTGGGCGACCTACAATCCGATCAAACTCAACACGATGTTCGCGGAGGATCAACGGGTCGCGCACTTCCGGGCGATGGAAGGATTGATGCCGTATCGCGTGGTTGACGCCGCCGACCGGCCGTTTCAATTCGACGCGGCGCCCGCCGCGATTGTCGATCAATACTCGTATGCGGGAGAGACGCGACGCCTGGATGATTTCCTGACTCGCGTCGACGCGACCGGGCTCTTGGTCATTCAGGACGATCGCATCGTGCATGAGCAGTATCGCCTCGGGGCCAGCGAGACCACTCGACACACCTCGTGGTCGGTGGCCAAGTCTTTCGTCGCCACGTTGGTGGGTGTGGCGCTGCGCGAAGGTCGCATCGCGTCGCTGGATGATCCGATAGACCGCTATGCGCCGTCACTGACCGGCAGCGTTTACGAAGGGGTGCCGATACGCCACGTGTTGGAGATGTCGTCAGGTATCGATTTTGACGAGACCTACAACAGCCGTCGCTCCGATATTCAGATGCTGTTCGTCAAGCTGTTCGCGTTCCGGCAACGCCTGACGGCGGTCTTGCATGACTACGACCGAGCGCGCCCCAGTGGCAGTCACTTTCATTATGCGAGCATCGAGACCCAGGCTCTGGGCCAGCTGCTAAGCGAGCTGTACGACCAGCCGCTGAGCAAGCTGCTGGAGGACAAGCTATGGCAGCCCTTGGGTATGGCCGGTCAGGCGTACTGGAACACGGATCGCATGGGCGAGCAGGGCATGGAACTGGCGTTCTGCTGCCTCAACGCCCAGCTGCGTGATTACGCCAAGCTCGGGCGGTTGTATTTGCAACAGGGCCAATGGCAAGGCCGTGCCTTGTTACCGGATGGCTGGGTGCCGATGGCAACGACGCCTCCGCGTCAGGACATGCAACCGGGCCAGTCCGACTACGCGTACGGCCCGCGAGGCTACGGGCTGCACTGGTGGATTCCGGCGGATGCGCAGCGCGAGTACTTTGCTGCCGGTGTCTGGGGCCAGTACATCTATGTGTCCGAGCCCGACCGGCTCATCATCGTGCGTAGCAGCGTCGACCCGGAATACCGGGCCAACATGGATGAATCCATCGTGGTATTCCGCGCGATTCGTGATGGCCTGCGCGCGGCCGCGACTGCAGATTAGTCGCGGCCCGCTGCGCTGTAGATCTGCGAGAAAATGTAGTCTCGCTCGGCCATATTGTTGTGGCAGTCAGCGCATAGCGCATGAATGGCCGGATCGTCGCCGCGACCGGCCACGATGATCCGACCGGCTGCGTCAAACTGTAGATATTCCCAGTCTCCGGCCGCCGGCGCGTAGCCAGGCGGCTGTTTGATCATGGCCGTGACCGTGGTGGCCTGCGTGGGCTTGCCTTCTTCTGCCAGGAAGTTTTCCTTGAGCACCACAGTGCCAACAGGATACGGCTGGTACTGGGGCAGATTGTCGGGCTCGTCCGGATCCTCGTACCAGCGCATGAATTCCAGATAATTGTTCTGGTACACCTCGCCGCCGAGGTTGGTGTAGACCATGATGAACTGGTTCCAGTGCAGGCCGGAGTACTCAAAACCGGTGAGTCGCTCCCAGCGTCGACGGTAATCCCCTAGCTGCTCTGCATACGCCGGTGGCGTATCGAACATTTTGATGTGTTGGGGGTAGGGCGAGGCCTCGTCTCCGGCCTCCACAAGGGCGGGCCCGACGGCCAGGATCAGTGCGACCGCAAGCCCCAGGACGATCTGTTTCACGGCGTAGCCCGTGCCAGGGTGATCTCACCGCGGGGCTTGCCGCCCTTGGTCAGCGGCACCGTCCATGCTGATGCGCCACGCAGATCGAGCTCGACGACGTCATATTTTGGAATGCGGACCACCAGGGTCTCGGCATCTGCGGGTACGCCCGCCAGCGACAGCGGGTACTCGCGTGTGCGTGAGTCGAACTCCACCACTTTGTGGTAGCGCGCTTCCAGCGAGGCGATGTACATGCGCATCTTCGGATGGATCTTGCAGCCGACGCGGACCAGCGTGTCTTCGTTCCAGTCGGCGGGGATCGCCTGCTGTCCGCCCGGCGGCATCAGGCCGACGTCAAAGCGCGCGTTCTTACGAATATCGTTGGCAAAGATATTGTGGTCCACGGCATCGGAATTCTTGAACTCCACGGATTCTCCAGGCGCAACGACAACCAGCGATTCGGCGAATTGCTTATCCACCTGGTCGACCACGGGCGTCTGCGCCTGAGCACCGGGGCCTGGGACGTAGAGCACGGCGACCACAGCGGGACGGCTGGAGAAGCTGATCTGACCGGTGAATTGATCGGCGGCGGTCACCGGAAGTGCCAGCAGGCCACCGAGCAGGATGGTCGTCAGTCGGGCATGTAGCGGGGTCTTGTTGCGTTTGTTCATCATGGGTGGCCGGGTTAAGGAAGGGTGGGGCGGGTAACACGCACCGGGCTTTCCAGTGCGCCCAAAAAGGCAATCAGGTCGACAATCTCGGATTCGGTGAGATTCAAGGGCTGCATCAGGTTGCTCTTGTGTGCGGCATCACCGCCGCCCCGGTTGTAGAAGCGGATCACCGCCTCCAGGTCCGGCAGCGAGCCGTCGTGCATATAGGGGTAGGTCAGGGTCGCGTTACGCAGGCCTGGGGTCTTGAAGGCGTGATTGAGCGATTCGACGCCGATGACGCCGCCGCGGCCCAGGTCCTCATCGTCGATGCCCAGGCTGTGGAAGCTCTCATCGGTGAGGTTTGGACCGTCATGGCAGAGGTGGCAGCGCGCCTTGCCCTCGAACAACGCCAGGCCACGCACGGCTTCCGGGCTCATGGCGGTTTGTTCGCCCTGCAGGTAGCGATCGAAGGGTGAGTTGTCGGCGACCACCGTTCGCATGAATGCCGCCAGGGCGCGGCCGATCTGGGCCTCATCGATGGCAGAACTGCCATAGACGGCGCTGAATTCCTCTCGGTAGTACGGCACCGTCTGTAGCCGGGTCACCAGAGCTGCCATCGGCAGATTCATTTCCTCGGCCGCCTGGATGGGCATGATGGCCTGCTCTTCCAGCGTGGCGGCGCGGCCGTCCCAGAAGAACACCGTGTTCCATGCCATGTTGTAGATGTGCGGCGTGTTGCGACCCAGCGGCTGACCATCGATGCCCGGGCTGCGGCGCATGCCGTCGCCGAATCCCAGATCAGGGTTATGGCAGCTTGCGCAGGACCGTGCCTGGTCATGCGACAACCGGGTGTCGAAATACAGCAGCTTGCCGAGTTCGATCTCCCGCGCGCTATGGGGTTCGTCGTCGGGATACCAGATGTCGTCCGGGTGTGGGGTCCCCAGTGGTGTCGTGGCCAAGACCACGCCGCTAGCGATGAGCAGCAAGGTGGCGATCAGGGGGCGTAGGAGACGGTTCGTCAAGATCATGTTGGGAGTCACACGTGGCTGAACAGGGCCGTTCTGACAGCAGACATCGGCGCCTTTTGCGGGAACTTGAGTCCACAAACCGCTTCGGTCCTCGATGAGGCAGGTCGTGCATTGCGATGTGGCCGCGTCATGCGCGTTGGTCGGCTGGAGCCGGCCGTTGTTCGGTCACCAGCCGTCGAATCCGGCGGGCGTCGAGGCATCGTTTAGAACGGCTGGAAGCGTCCTGTCCGGATCTGTGGGCGGACGCAGGCACAAAGCTTGCTGGACGTCTCAGGACAACCAACCGGAGTACCCACCAGCCGTCGAGTCAGCGACAGGAGGACAACGTGAGAGATACCACGGGTTTGATTGACATGGGACTGCGGGAGTACCTGGATACTTCCGTGCGTGAGGCCATGGCTCATCAGCAATTGGAGGCCACCGGCGAAACGGTGGTGTATCTGGTGGAGATGCTCTCGGGCTTCGTCCATGCCGAACGTGTGTTCGAGACCACGCCCGATGGGGTGGTCCTGCAACCCCTGGCCGGACTGTATCAACAGGCTGTGGAGGCACCGTCGCCCGAGGCGCGCAACGAGGCCCTCCAGCGTATGGGCGATCTTGCGCTCTTCATCGCGGGCATCTTTCCCGAGTGGCTGGAACGGCGTCAGGTGGGGCTGCGCTACTACGTTTCCATGGGCGGTTCCGCGTATAGCTGCCTGCGTGACATCTACGAGTCATCGCGTGCACGGGCTGTGTTCCGAGACATTTTCGGTGAGCTGTCCGAGAAATTTCCCCGGTTCGTGGATGTACTGCACGAAGTGTCGGAGCGATCAGACCTCAAATCCGATGCGGATGTCGTGCAGCTGTACACGTTGTGGGCACAGACGGGCAGTCAACGGGCCGCACGTCAACTGGCCCGGCTAGGCATTCAGCCGGTGGCCGAGCGGGATACGCTGCGGCCGCATTGAGGTTGCGCCGTCATGTCCAATGCGCATGCCGTCACCTCGGTGATGGCGCGGCTGCAACGTGACCTGCAAGGCGTTTATGACCTGGTGCCCGGTCCGGATGTTCGCCGCTTTTTGATCACCGATCGCCGTCAGGCCAGTCAACTGTCGCCATTGCCGGCGGACTTGCAGGAGGCCCTGTTGGTCCATGAGCAGGGGGAGCAGCTCGATATCAGCCTGTTTGTCGACGCCCAATTGCTGTCCCAGCTGGCGTCGGGGCGTGTCGACGGCGGGAATCTGGACGCCTGGCTGCAAGCGTTGGAGGGCGTCAGCCATTTCGAGCTGTTGGTGCAACGTGCCCAGGCGGACCAGCCGGTCAGCCAACTGGAGCTTGAATTACAGGCGGAAGTCGACAAGTTTGTCTGGTTGCAGCACCGGCTGACCGAACAGCAGCAGGTCGTGCCACCGGCATTGCTGCTGCGCTGGCTGTTCGATCAACCTCAGCTACGTGAGACGCTGGATGCCGAGCAGCGCTGGCGCTATCGCCGGGCCAGCCAATTGGCGCGCCAATACTGCGAGCGTCTGGATGCGGCGGTGGGGCCGCGTGCTCACCTGAACCGCCTGCGCCGCTTTTATCGGCTCAGCGGCGCCCGCAAATTACGGGCGGCGGCCCAGCATTAGCCCCGTAGGGCCGGCCTGGCTGTTCAGACCGGCTGGTCAGACCCGCACAGGCGGCGCTACCGTGTGGGCCATGATCGAGATTGATGACAACTGGTGGATCCCGTCCGAAGAGATCAGCTTTAGCCACCTGCGGGCTTCGGGGCCGGGCGGGCAGCATGTCAATACGGCATCGACCGCTGTGCAGCTGCGCTTCGATGCCGCCCGCTCCAGCGCCGTCTCTCCGGCGGTGCTAGCAAGGCTAAGGAGCTTGGCGGGCCGGCGCATGCGTAGCGATGGGGTCATCACCCTGACGGCGCAACGCTACCGCAGCCAGGCGCAGAACAAGGCCGATGCCATCGAACGCTTGGTGCGGCTGTTACAACGGGCCGCGCAGGCACCGAAACAGCGGGTGCCCACACGCCCCAGCCGCGCCGCCAAGCGTCGGAGGGTCGAGTCAAAAAAGGCGACCGGACGAGCGAAGCAACTCCGCCGCCCGCCCGGCCTCGATGCTTGATCGCGGTCGCGAGCAAGCACAGCGCTGATTGATTCGCAGCATCAGCGCCGGATTGGCGTGAGGCCAGGCGACCTGAGTGCCGCTGGGTCACTCCAAGTCGGTGAACAACGCGAATGCGCGCGGAACGGATTCACACGGGCAAAGGGCGAAGCGCATCAACGCGCTACGCTGTGCCGCTTGGCAGGCAGCGACTTGGCGGCGCGAACGGATTAGGCTGCGACGACGAACAGTGAGACCGAGCAGAGCAGGGCAGCAAACCAGACCAGGCTGCGCAGGGTGCCCAAATCGGCCAGGTAGATGAAGCCATAGGCTAGGCGCAGTCCCACCCAGAGCAGCGCAATGCCGTCGACGACCGACTGGGTGGCATTGAGCCACTCTGCGGTTAGCACACCGGCGGCAAACAGCGGGAATGCTTCGAAGGCGTTGAGCTGGGCGTTGTTGGCGCGCGCCTGTCGGCCGGTGGCGTCGGCGAGAAAGGCCCGCGGGTTTTTGTTGTCCTGCGGTCTGAGCTTGCGGTCACCGGTGAACTTGGCCATGCCGGTCCAGATCAGCGGCATGAGTCCACCGGCCAACACGCACCACAATGCAATCGTCATGAGTCTCCCCTTGTTGTTTTGAAGTCGGGGACATCATCGCATGTCCGGTTCTACCTCGGCTTTGCGTTTTATGCACCGGACCCCTCACGCACAAGCAGATCATGAAGACCCATCTCTACGCCGGCGAGCATGGACGCATCGTGGCCGTGGACGACAACGAAGAGGCGCGTGACGCCGTGGTGTTGTGCCGGTTACCGCCGCCGCTGTTCGAGGGGCGCGCCATGCCCTATCTCGTCGCAAAGGCCTACATCCACGAGCGCGGGGGGCTGTGGTTCCGGCATGACGGACTGCGGCGGATGAAGCCGGGCGGTATTCCCTACGGCCCGCCGCCAGAAGCTGCGGAGCAACAGGCGATGGGGCTTAGCGGCTGAACGCGTCCTGATTGGCCGCTGCCGTGCCCCGCCGGCGGTTGGTGCGACGGGAAAAATAGCTGTAGATCAGATCGTCCGGGATGATCAGCTCGTCGCCCAGATTCTCATGACGCTCGCGCCAACAAAGCGACCAGGGAGAATCACCCAGGCAGGTAATCCGCTGAATCTGGTTCGCGCTCATGCGGCCATAAACCGTCCACAGTACCTCCAGGTGGTTCTGCATCCGCGAGGGATTGGCCATGCGCGGCGAACTGCCGTCTCGCAGGATTAACAAGGCGCGAACATCGCGCTTGCTGTCCATGCGTAGCCACTGTTCCAGCGAGCGAATCGACGGGCCGTAACGCGTCGCCACGATCGGTTCATTCAGCAGCGGGCTGTGGTGGTAGCCCAGGTGCCAGCCATGGGCGAGATAGACCAGTGCCATCAACTTGCGCGCAGACAACGGCCCCTCGTCCTCATAAGCAACAAGGATAAGCTCGTTGGCGACCGCAGCCGCTTGCTCTGTGACGGCTTTCAACATGGCCTGAACATCCTATCGAACTCGCCCGCTGGCGGCGAGCACGAACTGACCAGCCGTTACCACTGCCGGCAGGTCACCGGGTCCCGGCGACCGGATGGGTCGTTCCGAAATCCTTGCCGGGGCGCTACTGTTGGCTGACAGAGCAGCCGTCCAAGGCTGCCGCAAAACAACGACAAGGCGCGAACAACCGCGTCGGACTGGGAGACAAAACGGGTGAAGCAATCGCGACTGGGCGCGTTGGCGCTACTGGCTGCAGGGGTGAGTGCGTCGGCTTGGGGGGTCGAGGAATCCATCGCAGGATTCGACGTGCGGTTGACCACCCGCCTGTCGAGCGGCGTGGCGATCCGCACGCAGGATCGGGCCCACGAGTTAATCGACAAGATGGCGGTGCCGGGTCAGCAGAACCTTTGTGCCGAGGACAACTGTCAGTCCAGTAGTGGCGATCCGGCACCTAACCAGCGCCTGGTCGACGCCCCGGGCGGCTTCGGATTGCTGAACAGCGATAACGGCAACCTGAACTACGACAAAGGGGACGTGACAGCGGCGACCACGCTCATCGCACCGGAGATGACCGTGTCGCGCGGTTCGGTGTCCTTCACGGCCGCCGGCATGTTGTTCTATGACCCGGTCAATGCCGATTTCGACGAGCATCATCCCGACGCGCGGTTCCAACCGGCTCGAACACCGCGCGATGAGCGCATCGTTCAGCGTTATGCCTTGGGGGGCGAGCTGCGCGAGGCCTACCTGCGGGCCTACGTCCCGATGTTCAATCGCGAGGTGCAGTTCTCGGTCGGTCGCCAAACGGTCCCCTGGGGCGAGGCCAACCTGCTGCTGTTCAATTCGATCAACGAACTCAACCCGTTGGATGGCTCAGTGGCGAGCTTCCCCGGATTTCAGATTGCGGATGTCAACATCCCGGCGCCGCTGGCGCTGGTCCAGTTCCCGATTGGCGATTTCGTCTCCACGGAGTTGATCTACCAGTACGGCTGGGAGTCGGTGCGTCCCGCGCCGGCGGGCTCCTTCCTGTCCACGTCCGATGTGGCGGGAGGCGACCAGGACTACATCATGATCGGCCTGGGCAACACCAACGATGATCCGGAGCGTCTGTTTCGCGCCGCGGGTTTGACCGGCGAGATCTCGCAATCGACACGGACGGTGGACCGGCTGCCCGACAACGAACCGGACGATGGCGGTCAGTTCGGCTTGCGGGTCTCGTATTACGCCGACTGGCTGAACAACGGCACCGAGCTGGCGTTTCATTTTTTGAACTACCACAGCCGGCTGCCTTATCTGACCACCTTCGGAGCCCAGGAAAGCTGCGGTCGAGGGACGCAGAACGGCACATTCGCAGAAGTCCTGGTCGCTTGCGAGGGCTTCGGCCGCGTGCCGGGCAGCAATGCCAATGATCTGCTACCTGTCGATACCATGAAGGCGCAGCTGGAGTATCCGGAAGACATTCGCATGTTCGGGCTCTCGTTCAACACCAATGCCGGTGACTGGGCATTGGCGGGCGAGCTGAGCTACCGCCCGAATCTGCCGCTGCAACTCCACCAAGCCGACCTGGTCTTCGCCGCGCTGCAGCCGGCGTTTCCGGAGCAGGACATCGTGATTGGCGCCGGAGCGATTCCCGGCGTGCCGACGGTGGACGGTGCGGACTCGACGATTCCGGGCGCCCGGTCGGCGGTGCCGGATTACGCGGCCCAGAATCGGGGAATCGATGTTCAACCGGGCACGCGGATCCAGGGCTATGAGCGCCACGGCGTGGCGCAGATGTCGATGACCGCCTTACGCATTCTGTCGGCCAACCCATTCGGGTCCGACCAATTGTTATTGCTGCTGGAGGCCGGCTTGATGCACGTTCGGGACTTGGCCGGCCCGCAGACGCTGCCCTTGCAGGGACCGGGTGATTACACGCATCCCAGCCCGGGAGCCGATGGCACCGGCACGCCGGATGGCGAGCCCGACACCCGGCGGCAGAACCCGACGCAGCAACGCGATCACTTCGTGACACCCACCTCCTGGGGATGGCGGGGGCTGGTACGTTTGACCTATAACGAAGTCTTCCCGGGCGTTGCGCTCAAGCCCACGCTGATCTGGTTTCACGATGTCCGCGGCAATGCCCCGTCGCCGATGACCAACTTTGTTGAGGGACGCAAGTTGATCATCGGGAATCTGGATGCCACCTTCGGCGCCGCCTGGACGGCCGGTGTCTCCTACAACTGGTACACGGGTGCGGGCAACTCCAATCTCGAGCGCGACCGGGATCACGTCAAGGCGTTTATTGCCTACGAATTCTGATGCCCCGACCACCGTCCGACGCGGCGGAAGCGCGAGGCGGCGGATCAGTCGTTGCGATTGATGGCGATTCATCCGATCCTCTGCAGCCCGCCGGCGTCGACAGGCTCGACCGCCGGTTGAATTGAATGGAAAGGATCAACCTATGAGCGACCTGCACATGGCCTCTGGAGACGAGGCCAACCCCTTGAACGATATTTTCAAGCTGGAAGGCAAGCTGCTGTTCGATGCCCGATTCGTACTCGTGTTCGGGGGCATTAATGACAAGACGGCTGCGCTGATCTGCCGCCAGTTGTTGGCCATGGATCATGACAAGGTCGCACCCATCCGCATGCTGATTTCCTCGCCGGGTGGGCATGTCGAGTCGGGGGACGCCATCCACGACATGATTCGTTTCATCCGGTCGCCGGTGACGACGATCGGCAGTGGCTGGGTGGCCAGCGCTGGCACGCACATTTTCCTGTCGGCACCGAAGGAACGGCGGGTGTGTCTGCCCAATACGCGGTTCATGATTCATCAGCCGGGTGGTGGGGCCGGTGGTCCGGCTGCCGACATCGCCATTCAGGCCAAGGAGATCATCAAGACCCGCGAGCGCATTGCACGCACCGTCTCCGATGCCACCGGCCAAGACTATGACAAGGTGCTCACCGATATGGAGCGTGACTTCTGGATGAGTCCGCAGGAGGCGATGGACTACGGCATCGTCAGCCGCACCATCCAGACGATTGGCGACCTGGACTAGCTGGCCGCCGGCGATCCATTCACGGCCCGCGCTCTAGCGGGCCGTTTTCGTTGTGCGGCCCGATGGCTGCGCTGGGCAGGCTTCGGGCCGACCTCGTCCTGCCAGGCGGGCCGCAGCATCCTGGGTCGCTCGCGGCGTCGGTTGGGATGGCAAGCCCGTAGGCCAGTCTTACGGCACGAAGCTTGCTCACTGCTTGCTACATCGGAATGTTGCGGTGCAGTAAACATGCTGAAAATCCTACTCGTCGATGCCAAGTCCGGCCGCGCTTCGCTATTGCGAGCGGCCCTGGAAGACGCAGGATTCTCAGTCATCGCCACGGTGTCCCAGCCTTTGGAGCTTTATGACCGGGTTGCCGAGCTCCATCCGGATGTGGTCTTGGCTGACGCCAATTCACCCGCGCGCGACGTGGTGGAAGACCTGGTTGCTGCAGGCGCGAATGCTGGCCAGCCCTTGTTGATGCTGACCCGAACCGATAACCCCGAGCTGTTGCGGATGGCATTGGGCCAGGGCGTGGCGGCCTACAGCGTGGATGGCCTGTCACCGGCGCTGCTCCGGTCGATGGTCGAAGTGGCGGTGGCCCAGTACCGGCAGGCTGATTTGCTACGGGCGGAACTACAGGAAGCCAAGCATTCGCTGGAGGGCCGCCGGTTGATCGAACGCGCCAAAGGCTTATTAATGGATCAGCATGGGCTGACTGAGGCCGAGGCCTTTAAACGGCTGCGTGATGAATCGATGCGCTCCGGCACGCCGATGGCCGATGTCTCATTGCGCTTGCTCCAGAATAGCGCGTAGTCGCACTGCTGCGGTGCGGCATCTGCGGGATCCGGCGTCTCCAAGCCCGTATTGACGCGCAATTTCGTTTGGCACGCCAGATGCATAACAGAGGCTGACTGATTCTGCGGGTCAACGGCGGCCCATTCAGCGGACTCAGCTCCACAACCGAATTTGAGCAATGGCGCTCGGCAGCTTGGCTGTCGGGCGCTTTTTCGTTTCTGGGAGCCTGAACATGACCAAACCAAGCTTTTTACGTGCCGCCGTTGTCGGCCCATTCGCGTTAATCCTGCCCCTGCAGGCCCTGGCGTCTGCACCCGATGCAACGGGGCTGGCCGCTGGTGAGCCGATGGTTGACCTGCGAATCCGCTATGAACATGTGGAGCAGGACAATGCACTGGAAGATGGCGATGCGCTGACCACGCGACTGCGCCTGGGCTATGTCGCTGCTCCAGCCGATGACTGGAGTGTGCTGGTCGAGTACGAGGGTGTTTTCGCAACCGGGGGCCAGGACTACAACAGCGGCCCGGGGGTGTTGGCGACCACCAATGGCCAGTCCGGATTTTCGATGATTCCCGACCCCACCGGCTCCGATATCAACCGGGCGCAGCTCCAGTACGCGCCGGGTCATGGGTTGAAGGCCACGTTGGGACGCCAGCGCATCATCCTCGACAACGCCCGTTTTGTCGGCAATGTCGGCTGGCGTCAGGATGAGCAGACCTTCGACGGCTTGCGGCTGCAGTACAAGGCAAGCGATGCCGTCACGCTGGACTACAGCTATCTGACCCGTCAGAACTTCATCTTCTTCAACGACAACGAGATGTCGTCGCATTTGCTGCACGCACGGCTGGCACCGTCGGCCGCCTGGTCGCTGAGCGGATTTGCCTACCTGGTGGATTTTGATGTGGATGCCGGCACCGCGCCGCGTATTCCGGGCGCACCTGACAGCCAGACGCTGGGGGTTGCGGCCGCAGGAAAACTGGGCGCGTTTGGCTACCGCGCCAGCTACGCAACCCAGAGCGACTATGCCGACAGTCCCGACACCGTGGACGCCGACTACAGCCAGCTGGAGTTGAGCTACCAATTCGCCGGCTTCAAGCCCGCCATCGGCTACGAGCTGCTGTCGGGTGACGGGAGCTATGCGTTCCAGACGCCTTTTGGCACCAACCACAAGTTCCAGGGCTTTGCCGATATTTTCGTCGCGGCGATCCCGGCCTTCGGGGTCGAGGATCTCTACGCCTCGGTCGTCACGAAGTTGGGCGGCGTAAAGCTCGTGGCTGCCTGGCACCAGTTCACGGCGGATACCGGCGGCCAGGATCTGGGCACGGAGCTGGACCTGGTCGCAGCCAAAAAACTGAAATGCGGTGTCAGCCTGCTGGCGAAGTTTGCCGACTACAGCGCCGATACCCACGCCGTGGATACGCGACGCCTGTGGCTGCAAACCGCTTACGCCTTCTGAACCGCTTCCCCCGACTGATCGCGA
Organism: Abyssibacter profundi; assembly: GCF_003151135.1. Classification (NCBI taxonomy): domain Bacteria; kingdom Pseudomonadati; phylum Pseudomonadota; class Gammaproteobacteria; order Chromatiales; family Oceanococcaceae; genus Abyssibacter; species Abyssibacter profundi. The sequence continues at coordinate 37,207 of NZ_QEQK01000020.1, read as the reverse complement.
GGACTGCATCATGACCGAATCCACAGAACCGTCGATTTCTTCGACTCGCAAACCCCGGCTGGTGGTCGTGGGCAACGGCATGGCCGGGATGCGGACGGTCGAAGAGCTGCTCAAGCTGGCGCCGGATCTCTACGACATCACCGTGTTCGGTGCCGAACCGCTGGGCAACTACAACCGGATCATGCTTTCGCCGCTGCTGGCGGGCGAGAAGACGCTCGACGAGATCATGATCAATACCCCGGAGTGGTATGCCGAGCACGGCATCACCTTGCATGCCGGTGATCCGGTCGTGGATGTCCGCCGCCGACAGAAAGTGGTGGTCTCAGCATCAGGGCTTGAGGTGCCTTACGACCGATTGCTGCTGGCCACCGGCTCGAATCCGTTCATCATCCCCGTGCCGGGCAAGGACAAGGACGGTGTGATCAGTTTCCGTGATGTGGACGATGTCAACGCCATGCTCGATGCGGCCAAGACCCATCGCAAGGCCGCGGTCATCGGCGGCGGGTTGCTGGGTTTGGAGGCCGCCAATGGCCTGGCCAAGCGGGGCATGGAGGTCACCGTCATCCACATCATGGACACCCTGATGGAGCGCCAGCTTGATGCGCCGGCCGGCAATCTGCTGCGGCAGGAACTGGAGTCACGCGGGATGGCGTTCCGGATGCAGGCGGCAACGCAGGAGATTCTCGGCGATGATCGTGTCACCGGAATCCGTTTTGCCGATGGCAGCGAGGTGGAGGCCGACCTCGTGGTCATGGCGGTGGGCATCCGCCCGAATATTGCGCTGGCTCAGCAAATCGGCCTGCACTGTGAGCGTGGCATCGTCGTCGACGACACCATGCAGACCTACGATCCCAGCATCTACGCCATCGGTGAATGCGTGCAGCACCGTCAGGCCGTGTTCGGGCTGGTGGCTCCGATCTGGGATCAGGCCAAGGTCTGCGCCTCACACCTGGCCCAGGTCGGCTCAGGCCGGTTCGTGTCCAAGGCGGTGTCGACCAAGCTCAAGGTCACCGGCGTGGATTTGTTCTCGGCCGGCGACTTCTCCGGCGGGGAGGGCAGCGAAGATATCGTCTTCCAGGATCCGCGCCGCGGCGTCTACAAGCGCCTGATCGTCAAGGACAATCGCATCGCCGGCGCCGTGCTCTATGGCGATACCCTCGATGGCGGCTGGTATTTCGATCTGATGAACCAGGGCGCCGATGTGTCCGAGTTTCGTGACCGGCTGGTGTTTGGTCAGGCCTTTGTGGATGCGCCTGCGGCGAACAGCGCATCGGCAGCTGACTGGCCGGATGACCGCCAGGTGTGTGACTGCAATGGCGTGTGCAAGGGCGCGATCGTCGAAACCATTCAGCGCGAGGGGCTGAAGACGGCGGCCGAAGTCGGCCAGTACACCAAGGCGGGTACCAGCTGTGGTTCTTGCAAGCCCATGGTGGAGCAGGTGCTGGAGGCCACGTTGGGCGACGACATGGTGGTTGAGAAGCCGAGCATCTGCGGCTGCACCGACCTGGACCATGACGAGGTCCGTGCAGCGATTCGCGAGCAGGGCTGGACCGATGCGGCGGATGCGCGGGCCGGTCTGGGCTGGAAGCAGCCGGATGGGTGCAACAAATGCCGACCGGCCTTGAACTACTACGTGATCTCCACCCATCCCGATGGCCGCGACGATCCGCAATCTCGGTTCATCAACGAGCGCGCTCACGCGAACATTCAGAAGGACGGGACCTATTCAGTGGTTCCGCGCATGTTCGGCGGGCTGACTTCACCCCGGGAGCTGCGGGCAATCGCGGATGTGGCGGACAAGTACGCCATCCCGACCGTCAAGGTGACGGGTGGCCAGCGGATTGATCTGTTCGGCGTCAAAAAGGAGGACTTGCCCGCGGTCTGGAAGGACCTGCGCGAGCAGGGCGGGCTGATCTCAGGCCATGCCTATGGCAAGTCTTTGCGAACCGTCAAGACCTGTGTCGGCAGCGAGTGGTGCCGCTTCGGGACCCAGGACTCTACCGGCATGGGTGTGCAGCTCGAACGCATGACCTGGGGGTCCTGGACACCGCACAAGTTCAAGATGGCGGTCTCCGGTTGCCCACGTAACTGCGCCGAGACCTCGATCAAGGATTTTGGGGTGCTGTGCACCGACTCGGGTTATGAGCTGCAAATCGGCGGTAACGGTGGCATCAAGTTGCGTGGGGCCGACGTGCTCTGCCGGGTCACCAGCGAGGCCGAAGTTCTGGAGTATTGCGGCGCCTTTATGCAGATCTACCGCGAAGAGGCGCATTACCTGGAGCGCACGGCGCCCTGGATCGAACGGGTCGGGCTGGATTACATCCGGGCACGGGTCGTGGATGACCCGGCGGGTCGACAGGCGGCCTATGCGCGCTTTCTCGAGTCACAGAAAACCGCCCAGGTCGACCCTTGGGAAACCATGGCGCCTGGCACTGAGGCTGCGAGCGAATTCCGTCCCCTGAACGCGCTCACCGGAGCTGGATCATGACTGCGATGCCCGCCAGTGAAGCCGCGCCGCAATGGCAGCGCGTCGGTTTGCTCAACGAGATTCCCCGCATGGGCGCCAAGACGCTGACCCATCCGGGTGGCCGGGTTGCGGTGTTCCGCACGGCCGACGATCAGGTGTTTGCCCTGGACGATGCCTGCCCGCATCGCGGCGGTCCGTTGTCGCAGGGCATTGTGTCTGGATGCCGGGTGTACTGCCCGCTGCATGACTGGTGCATCGAGCTGCAGTCAGGCGAGGCGGTCGCCCCGGATGAAGGGCAGACCGGCACGCTGGCCACCCGCGTCGATGGCGACGTGGTCTTTGTCGCGCTGCCCATCTGAGATGCCAGCGACCGCCACGCAGTCGCCTGTTCGCACCACCTGCCCTTATTGCGGGGTGGGTTGTGGCGTGCTGGCCACCCCCTTGGAGAACGGCCAGGCCACGATTGCCGGTGATCCGGCGCACCCGGCCAATGCGGGACGGCTGTGCTCAAAGGGCAGCGCGTTGGGTGAGACGCTGGATCTGGATCAGCGACTGTTACACCCCAGCGTGGACGGCCAAGCCGTGGACTGGAACACCGCGCTGGATGACGTGGCGGGTCGTTTTCGTCGCGTGCTGGATTCGCATGGGCCGGAGGCGGTGGCCTTGTATGTCTCGGGTCAGTTGTTGACCGAGGATTACTACGTGGCCAACAAGTTCGCCAAGGGTGGACTGGGCACCGGCAACATCGATACGAACTCCAGGCTTTGCATGTCGTCCTCGGTGGTGGGCTACCAACGGGCCTTCGGCGAAGACGTGGTCCCTGGCTGTTACGAGGACCTCGATGTGGCCGACCTCATCGTGTTGGTGGGAGCCAATACGGCCTGGTGTCATCCCATCGTCTACCAGCGCATTCGTGGTAATCAGCGGCAACGCAAGGCACAGGTCGTGGTGATCGATCCGCGGCGCAGCGCCACCGCAGAGGAGGCAGATCTGCATTTGCCGCTCGCGCCGGGGAGCGATGTCGCGCTGTTCCAGGGACTGCTGGCCTTTCTGGAGCACAACGGTCATCTGGACTACCGCTATCTGGAGGCCCAGGTCAGCGGGTTTGGCGAGGCGCTGGCCGCTGCCCGGGAGCAAGGCGCATCCCCGGCGGCGGTGGCTGCGCGCTGCGGTCTGGGTGCAGAGGATGTGGCGCGCTTCTTCCAGCTATTCGCCCGCACGGACCGGGTGGTCACGCTCTACTCGCAGGGCGTGAATCAATCCAGCGCCGGCAGTGACAAGGTCAGCGCCATCATTAATTGTCACCTGGCAACCGGACGCCTGAATCGGCCCGGTACCGGCCCCCTGTCGATAACCGGTCAGCCGAACGCCATGGGTGGGCGCGAGGTCGGGGGCCTGGCATCGACGCTGGCTGCCCACATGGGTTTTGACGAGGCGGATCGGGTCCAGCGGTTCTGGGGGAGCTTGGCCGTCGCCCGCCAGCCGGGGCTGAAAGCGGTCGATTTGTTCGAGGCCGTGCATGCCGGCCGGATACAGCTGATCTGGATCATGGCGACCAATCCCGTGGTTTCCATGCCGGACGCCGATCGCGTGCGTGAGGCATTGCTGCGCTGTCCGAATGTGATCGTCTCCGACTGCATGGCCAATACCGATACGGTGGCCACCGCCAACGTCCGGCTTCCCGCCGAGGCCTGGGGGGAGAAGGACGGCACGGTAACCAACTCGGAGCGGATGATCTCCAGGCAGCGGCGGTTTCTGCCGGCGGCCGGTGAGGCGCGGCCAGACTGGTGGATGGTGGCCCAGGTGGCCCAGCGGCTTGGGATGGAGGGCTTTGATTATGAAACAACGGCGGAGATCTTTGACGAACATGCGCGGCTGACTGCATTCGAGAACGACGCCAACGGTCGCATCCGCCAGTTGAATCTGGCGGGACTGGTCGGGCAGGGCGCCCAGGCCTATGCGGCCATGGCCCCACGCCGGTGGCCGATACTCGGACCCGAGGATCGAGCCAGACCGTTCGCGGATCACCCGTTTTCAACGGATCAGGGCAAGGCGCGCATGCAGGTGCTCCAGCCACGTGCCCCGGCGCATCCGCCCAATCCCGATTATCCGTTGGTACTCAATACCGGACGTGTGCGTGATCACTGGCACACGATGACGCGCACCGGCAAGGCACCTCGCTTGGGTGGGCATCGGCCGGAGCCGACCGTGGATGTGCATCCGCAGGATGCGCGCAGTCTGTCTCTGTTTGAGCAGGACGTGGCCCTGATCGAGAGCCGATGGGGACGGGCGCTGGCCCGGGTCCATATCGATACCGGTCAGCGGCCGGGTTCGGTCTTCGTGCCGATGCACTGGAACGATGCCGTGTCCAGTCGCTGTCGGATCGATGCCGTGGTCAATCCGGTGGTCGATCCCGACTCGGGCGAGCCCGAGTTCAAGCACACCCCCGTGCGTGTGCGTGCGCTGCCGGCCGCCTGGTATGGCTTTGCCTTGAGCCGCGAGGCGCTGGCGGCCGATGCCGGCGGGCCACGAGACACCGCACCGGCGTATTGGGTACGGGCGAGAGGTCCGGCCTTCTGGCGCATGGAGTTCGTCAGCATCGACGAACACCTGTCGCCGGAAGACTGGGTGGAGCGAGCCAAGGTGTGGCTCGGAGGCGAGCGCGATGAATGGCTGCAGTATGTCGACGCCAGGACGCGGCAGGGTCGCATCGCGCGCATCAGGGATGGTCGCCTGGTCGGCTGTCTATTTGTTGCGGCAGGACCGGCGCGTCTGCCGGATCGAGGTTGGCTTGGCGGCTTGTTTGCCAAACCGGCGCTCGACGAGGCAGACCGCCGGGGTCTGTTGGCGGGTCAATCGCCGGACCCCGGGGCCGACCCCGGACCGCAGGTCTGCGCCTGCTTTGGCGTCGGCCGACAGGCCATCGTCGATGCCATTGCCCAGGGCTGCGGCGATACGGATGCCATTGGCGCCCGGCTCAAGGCCGGAACCAACTGCGGATCCTGCCTGCCGGAGCTACGCGCATTACTCGCGGCCGCCGGATGATCGCGGCCCTGCTGCGCTGGTTGGCTCTGGCCTGGCTCGGGCTGTTCGTATGGACACACCCTGGCCTGGCGAGTCCGGCAGAGCCCGCGCGCGTGGCCGTGGCGATGAATTTTCTGCCGGTTGCCCGTGAATTGGCGCCCTTGTTTCGGCGACAAACCGGACACCGCCTCACGTTGATCGGTGGCGCATCCGGCAAGCTTTACGCCCAGATTCGCCAAGGCGCTCCGTATGACGTGCTGTTATCGGCCGATCGCGATAAACCGGCGCGGCTGGAAGCGCTGGGGCTCACCGTTCCAGGCAAGCGCTTTGTTTATGCCAGCGGCCGGCTGGCACTTTGGGCCGGTGACGGGCAGCCGCTGCGCGGGCCTCAGCGGCTGTACGCCGAACCGACGATTGCGCTGGCCAATCCGCGCCTGGCGCCCTATGGCCAGGCCGCGATGCAGGTGCTGCGCTACCTCGCACTCGATCTGGATGCCACGCAACGGGTGCTGGGCGAAAACGTGGCCCAGGCCACGCGTTATGTCGCGACCGGACACGCGCCGATCGGGCTGGTTGCGTGGTCGCTGATTCCGCCGTCCCAGCGTAACCAGGCCTGGCTGGTGCCCGCGCATTGGCATGCACCGATCGACCAGGAAGCCGTGTTGCTGCTCCGTGGTGCCGGGCAGCCGGCCGCGGTGGCCTTCATCCGTTGGCTACGCGGCCAGCCGGCGCAAGCGCGTATCGAGGCGGCTGGCTATGCCGTTGTCGATCGCGCCGCTATCTCGTGACATTGGCCGCCGCTGACTGGCAGGCGCTGGCGTTAAGCCTGCGGCTGGCGCTGGTCTCGACGCTGTTCCTGCTCATTCTCGCCACACCGTTGGCCTGGTGGCTGGCGCGGGGCAGCAGCCGCTGGCGGGCCATCGTCGCAACACTGGTGGCCATGCCGCTGGTGTTGCCGTCCAGTGTCCTGGGTTTCTACCTGCTCATCGTATTGGGTGAGGGCGGCCCCATCGGGGCATGGACGCAAGCCCTGGGGCTGGGGCGTCTGCCATTCACATTCGAAGGGCTGGTGCTGGCCTCGGTGGTGTACTCGCTGCCCTTCGTCGTCCAGCCGATTCAGGGCGCGATGGAGGCGGTGGGGTCCGCATCGCTGGATGCCGCCGCGACCCTGGGAGCCGGTCCGCTGGACCGCCTGGTCACGCTGGTGCTTCCGATGTCCTGGCCCGGCTTCGTGACCGCTGCCGTGCTGGGGTTTGCGCACACGCTGGGTGAATTCGGCGTGGTGTTGATGATGGGCGGCAGCCTGCCGGGCGAGACGCGCGTGGCTGCCGTGCAGATTTACGAGCATGTGGAATCGCTAGACTACGACCGGGCCCATGGGCTGGCGGCGTGGCTGGTTGGCCTGTCCTTTGCCGTGTTGCTGCCGGTTTACGGCTGGCGCGGACGGTTGCTTGGCTTGCGCGGCGTCGGGACATGACCGGCTGTCCGCCGACAACATCGCCCTGCGGGTTGCGGGTGCAGCTCAGGCTGGCGGCTGCGGTCCCGTCATGCGCGGATCGTCTGGCGGTCGATTTGCAGTTGCCGGGTCGAGGTGTGACGGCCATCTTCGGCCCGTCAGGTGCCGGAAAGACCACCCTGCTGCGCGCCATCGCCGGCCTGTCGGCCGCTCAGGGTTGGGTGACCCTGGGTGGGCAGTCTTGGCAATCACCGCAGCATCAGCTACCGGCTCACCGACGCCGGATCGGTTACGTGTTCCAGGATTGCGCGCTGTTCCCGCATCTCACAGTGCGGGGCAATCTGCGTTATGCCGCCCGGCGGGCCGGTGACGGGGCCCCCGGTTTCGATGCGGTGGTCGAATCACTGGAACTGGGTCAGTTGCTGGACAGGCGTCCGCAAACGCTATCCGGTGGGGAGCGCCAGCGTGTCGCTATCGCTCGCGCATTGCTCGTCGGGCCCGCGCTGTTGCTACTGGACGAACCCTTGTCCGCGCTGGACCCGGAGCGACGCCACCAGCTGCTGCCGTATCTCGACCGTCTCTGCCGTGATCAGGCGCTGCCCGTGCTGTACGTCACGCATCGCGTGTACGAAGTCGCTCGGTTGGCGGATTACGTCGTGGAGCTGCGTCAGGGGCGGGTGGCCAGGCAGGGGACGGTGCGGGACGTGCTGCCGCATCTGCGGGGCGCCCATGAAGAACCCGGCGCGCTCATCGAGGCGCAGGTCGTCGAGCAGGATGCCCGCTGGGGGCTGCTGCGCGCCGCGTTCGCAGGTGGTGCACTGTGGGTCGATGGGCGCCTCGGGCAGCCCGGCGCCTACTTGCGGCTGCAGGTGCAGGCCCGCGATGTCAGCCTGAGCCGTGACCCCGAGGCCCGCAGCAGCCTGCTCAATCGCCTGCCCGTCACCGTCGAGGCGCTGGATGGGCCCGGCGATGGGCCAGATCAGCTGGTTCGGCTTCGTGCCGGGTCGACCCCTCTGCTGGCACGGGTGACCCGACGATCTGTCGCGGAACTCGGGCTGTGTTCAGGCGACCAGCTTTGGGCGCAGATCAAGGCGGTGGCCGTGCTGCGCTGATTGCTGTTCAGCGACCGGCAAAGTAGTGCTCCAGTGCCCGAGTCAGCGGTTTAAGAAAAAACTGGCTCTCCGGCTGCACGGTCGCGGTGATTCCCGCCTCGGCCAGGCTGGCGGTGACGACCGGTCCGACCGACGCTACGCAGGTCTGCATCAGCGCGGTCTTCAGGGCCGCATCCCGCTCATACTTGCGCGCCACTCGAAAGAGGTAGCGCAGCTGCGGTGCGCTGGTCAGTGCGATGGCATCCACCTGACCATCCACCAACGCGTCGATAAGACCCAGCACGTCTTGTTCGCTGGCCTTGTCGGCATAGACGTAGGGCGCCACGCAATCGGCCAGGGCGCCGGCCTGTTCCAGCCATTGCATTAACGGCGTGTTCGGATTGTCACCGTAGAGCTGAACGCCGACATGTTGGCCGGCCAGTGCATGGTCTTTTAGCGCTTGGATGACACCGGCTGTTGTGGGAGGGGAGACGACCAGTGACGGGGTGATGCGCAAGGCTCGAAGTTCGCGGGCGGGCTTGGGGCCCCGGCAGACGTTGAAGCACTGGCCCAGCTGACGCACAAACGCCTCTTCCAGCACCGGGTTGGTGCGATGCACCACCTTCATGGTGCGGCGTAGCCCTTCGCCGGTGAGCCAGATGACCGTATCGAAGCTTCCTGCAACCAAGCGGTCACACCAGCGGGCGACCGGTTCGGGGTCTGGCGCGTCCAGAATCGCGACCAGCGGGCAACGCAGCACGCGAGCCCCGCGCTCTTCCAGCAAGCGGCAGAACACGTCCAGAGAGCGGGTTTCCGGTACGGCAATGCGTTTCCCCTGCAGGGAAGACGCAACCACGGGGCGACGATTCGAGGGCTGTTCCATACCAGTGACTCTGCGGGTTTGTCACCCGTGGCTGCAATGGTCGAGCCAGCACGGCCGGGTTGGCATCAGCATTGCTTCTAGACATGGCGTCGAGTCGCGGACAACGGTGTCCAGCAGCGGCCCGGCCCGAACATTGTCTGCACAGCCCTGCGGCTGGTCAGGCCCGAACAAAGGCGTTCGCATGAGTCAGCCCCAAAGGCTGCACTCGGCGGGCGCTTTTTTTTTGCGCTGAACGGAGCCCAAGCCATGTTGAAGCACTGCATTGCCAGTCTCGGAGCCCTCATGCTGTCGACCACAGCCCTGGCCGCCGAGCCTGAAAAGCCCGACCTTAAATTCGGATTCATCAAGCTCACCGATATGGCGCCGCTGGCGGTGGCCAAGGAGCTGTTTTTCTTCGAGGACGAGGGGCTTTTTGTCGAACTGGAAGCCCAGGCCAATTGGAAGGTCTTGTTGGACCGGGTCATTGACGGCCAGCTCGACGGCGCCCACATGCTGGCCGGCCAGCCGCTGGGGGCCACGATTGGCTTCGGCACCCAGGCACATGTGGTGACCGCGTTTTCCATGGATCTGAATGGCAACGGAATCACGGTGTCCAACGAGGTCTGGGAGCAGATGAAGCCCGGCATCCCGAAGCGCGCCGACGGCAAGCCGGTGCATCCGATCAAGGCCGACTACCTCAAACCCGTGGTCGAGCAGTACAACGATGCCGGCAAGCCGTTCAAGATGGGCATGGTCTTCCCGGTATCCACCCACAACTACGAGCTGCGGTACTGGCTGGCTGCCGGCGGGATTCACCCCGGTTTCTACGCGCCGCTCAAGGGGGATATCTCGGGCACGCTGGAAGCTGATGCCCTGCTATCCGTGACACCACCGCCGCAAATGCCGGCGACGCTGGAAGCCGGCACAATCTACGGTTACTGCGTCGGTGAGCCCTGGAATCAGCAGGCGGTGTTCAAGGGAATCGGCGTCCCGGTCATCACCGACTACGAAATCTGGAAGAACAACCCCGAGAAGGTCTTCGGCGTGTCCAAGGCCTGGGCGGATCGCTATCCGGAAACGCACAAGGCTGTGGTCAAGGCGTTGATTCGCGCAGCGGCCTGGCTGGATGAAAACAACAACGCCAACCGCGGCAAGGCCGTGGAAATGCTCGCGCGGCCGTACTACGTGGGGGCGGACGAGGAGGTCATCGCCAACTCCATGACCGGCACCTTCGAATACGAAAAAGGCGACAAGCGCGCCGTGCCGGATTTCAACGTTTTCTTCCGCTACAACGCCACCTATCCCTACTACTCGGATGCCATCTGGTACCTGACGCAGATGCGGCGTTGGGGGCAGATTCCCGAACACAAGCCGGACGACTGGTACATGGAGACCGCCCGCAAGGTGTATCGGCCCGATGTGTACGCCGCGGCGGCCCGCGAGTTGATCGAAGAGGGTTACTTCGAAGCCTCGGATTTCCCGGATTTCGATGAGGAAACCGGCTTCAAACCGCCGCAGACCGAATTCATCGACGGCATCACCTATGACGGCACCCAGCCCAATGCCTATTTGTCGTCGTTCCCTATCGGTATGAAGCAAGGCGACATTTATCGCTAGTGCACGGGCCGTGCCCGGGCACAGGCTCCGGGCACGGCAGGCTTCTTGCAGCCGAGTAACCGATCCCCGGCGGGATCACGGAGAGACTCGATGAAAGCGCGCATCGTCAATGGACTCAACACGGCCGGCTTTGCCTGGCTCTCGCCCATGGTCTTGCTGGCCAGTGGTGACAATCCCCGTGAGCAACTGCACGCCCTGTGGCAGCGTATCGGCCTGCCATTGCTGGCCATCGGTATCTTCCTGATGCTGTGGGCTGCGGGCGCGGCGCAGGTGAATACCAGTCTGGGGCAGTTGCCGGGCCCGGCGCAGACCTGGGCGCAGGCCAAGAATCTACATGCCGAACATCGTGCCGAACGCGAACGGGCAGAGGCGTTTTACGAGCGTCAGGAGCAACGGCATGAACGGCAGCTGGCCCGTAACCCGGACGCCAAGCTGGTGTACCGGGACTACACCGGCGCACCGACGTTTTACGACCAGATCTGGACCAGTCTGCAAACGGTCTTCGCCGGCTTTGTGCTGGCCACGATTATTGCCATTCCCATCGGTGTGGCCTGTGGGCTGAGCGAGACGCTGAACACGGCGATCAGCCCGCTGATTCAGGTGTTCAAACCGGTCTCGCCTCTGGCCTGGCTGCCCATCATCACCATTGTGGTGTCGGCGGTGTACGTCACGCCTGATCCGATGATTGAGAAGTCGTTCATCAACTCGGCGCTGACCGTCACGCTGTGCTCGCTGTGGCCCACATTGATCAACACCGCCGTCGGCGTTTCTCGTATTGATAGCGACCTGATCAACGTCGGACGGGTGATCAACCTGCCGCTGGCCACGCGCATCCGCCGGATCGCGCTACCGGCCTCCTTGCCGATGATCTTCACCGGGCTGCGCATCTCCCTGGGCATCGGCTGGATGGTGCTAATCGCCGCGGAAATGCTCGCGCAGAACCCCGGTCTGGGGAAATTCGTCTGGGACGAGTTCCAGAACGGCAGTTCCAACTCTCTCGGCCGGATTCTGGTGGCAGTGATCACCATTGGATTGATCGGCTTCTTACTCGACTGGCTGATGCTCACGCTCCAGCGGCTGGTCTCCTACGAAACGGATCGCTAGGCGAGGTTTCGACATGAGCGAACAACAACAAGCGCCTTCCGCACATCTGGAAATCAGCCAGGTCAGCAAGGTCTTCGACACCCAGTCCGGGACGTTCAAGGCCCTGGACAACGTGCACGTCAAGATTGCCGAGGGCGAATTCATCTCGCTCATCGGCCACTCGGGCTGCGGCAAGTCCACGGTGCTGAACATTGTCGCCGGGCTGACGGATGCGACAGAGGGCGGGGTGATTTTGGAGGGGCGCGAGGTCCGTGGCCCCGGCCCCGAGCGAGCGGTGGTGTTTCAGAACCATGCGCTATTCCCTTGGCTGACGGTGTACGAAAACGTCGCCATTGCCGTGAAGCATGTGTTTCGTGGCCGCAAGACCAAGGCCGAGATGCGCGACTGGATTCTGCACAACCTCGAGCTGGTGCACATGGGTCACGCCGCCGATAAGCGCCCGGATGAAATCTCCGGCGGCATGAAACAGCGCGTGGGCATTGCCCGGGCGCTGGCCATGGAGCCGCGGGTGCTGCTGATGGACGAACCCTTCGGTGCCTTGGACGCGCTGACGCGGGCGCATTTGCAGGATTCGCTGATGGAGATCCATCAGCGTCTCAACAACACGGTCATCATGATTACCCATGACGTGGACGAGGCCGTCTTGCTATCCGACCGGATTGTCATGATGACCAACGGTCCGGCAGCCACGGTGGGCGAGATTCTCCAGGTCGATCTGCTGCGACCGCGCAAGCGGCTGGAGCTGGCCGATGATCCGCACTACAACCATTTGCGTGCCGAAGTTCTGCACTTTCTGCACGAGCGCCATGCCAAGCCCGATGTGCCGGCAAGCGCGCTGGCCGATTCCGCCGAAGCGCCAGCCGGTCCGGACACGGTGGCGGGGACCGAGCAGCCGGCGGCCCGCTCGTCATCGGGCACCGGCCGGGTGCCGGCCGGGCGTCCGCTGGAGATTGGCTACATCCCGTTAACCGATGCGGCGCCGCTGGTGGTGGCCCACGAACTGGGTCTGTTCCGGCAGGAGGGCGTTGACGTATCGCTGGTGCGCGAGACCTCCTGGGCTTCTATTCGCGACAAGGTGGCCATTGGCATGCTCGATGGCGCGCAGATGCTGGCCCCGATGCCGCTGGCGGCTAGCGTCGGTGCTGGCGGACCCAAACAGGCACTGACAGCGCCGATGACCCTGTCACAGGGCGGCAACGGTCTCACGGTTTCGCGCGACCTGTTCCGGGACATGTGCGATCTCGACCCCGATCTGAGCAGCGATCGTCGACGCGCACCCGCCGCCTTGCGCAAGGTGGTGGAGCAGCGCGCGGCACGTGGCCGGCAGCGGCTGACCTTCGGCGTCGTGTTCCCGAGTTCCAGCCATAACTATCTGCTCCGACACTGGCTGGCCAGCGGCGGCATCGATCCCGACCGCGATGTGCGGCTGGTCGTGATTCCGCCGCCGCAGATGGTGACAAACCTCGATGTCGGCAATGTCGCCGGATTCTGTGTCGGCGAGCCCTGGAATACCGTGGCCGTGGAGCGGGGTATCGGCGTGACCCTAGCCACCAGCGCCGAGCTGTGGCCCGATCATGTCGAAAAGGTGTTCGGTGTCGGCGAGACATTGTCACGCCGTCGGCCGGAGGCGCTGGCCGGGCTGCTGCGGGCCTTGAACACCGCTGGCCGCTGGCTGGAAGACCGCACACACACCCAGGACATCGCACGGTTGCTGGCCTCGCCGCATTATCTCAATCAGTCCGTGGATGACCTGTTGCCCACGCTGTCCGGGCAGTTCCGCTTCGCCCGTGAGCTAGACCCCGAGCCGGTGCGTATCCAGCGCTTCACCCACGATGCGAGCGCGCGGCCGGATGCGGCGTCTGCCCTTTGGTGGTTGACGCAGATGTACCGCTGGGGGCAGTTGGAGCGGCCGGTGGCCATGACCAATGCCACCGCTGCGGTTTACGGTGCCGAGGTCTTTGATCAGGTGCTGGGCACGCCGGCTCAGGCGTCCGCGCCCAACACGCGGATACTGGGGCCTGAGTTCGACCCCGCCAGGCCCCTGGATTACCTCAATCAGCTGCCGATTGGCGCCAAACCAGCCTGGCTGGCGGCCGCGCTGGGTCGGGAGGCGGCGTGATCCGGGTGCTGTACTTCGCCGCATTGGCGGACCAAGCCGGTCGCCACGAGGAGTGGCTCACGCCCGAGCCGTCCGACACGGCGCAGCAGCTGTATGAACGCCTGGCGCAGCAACGGGGCCTCCGCCTGTCGCGTCGACAGCTCCGGGTTGCGATTAACGAGCAATTCGCCGACTGGTCCGATGTGCTGCGTGCCGGTGATCAGGTGGCCTTTTTGCCGCCCATGTCCGGAGGCTGACGCCGCATGTTTCGCCTAACCGACCAAGCCATCGATATCACCGCTGCGGCCGCGGCTCTGTCAGACCCGCACAGTGGCGGTTTTGTCGAGTTTCGTGGCTGTGTGCGCAATCACCATCACGGGCGTTCGGTCGAGCAATTGCACTACAGCGCCTACCCAGCGCTGGCCATCACGGAGGGAGAGCGCATTCTCGAGGAGGCCCGACAGCGCTACGCCATCGATGCGGTGGCCTGTATTCACCGGACGGGGGATTTGCAAATTGGCGACACCGCGGTGTGGGTCGGTGTGGGCGCGGCTCACCGGGACGCCGCTTTTGCCGCCTGCCGGTATGTGATCGATGAGGTGAAGCGGCGGTTGCCGGTCTGGAAACATGAACGTTATCTGGACGGCGAGACCCAGTGGGTGGGCTGTCAGGGCTGTGCCGACCATGGTCACGACCCGCGGTATGACCGCCAGCAGCGCGTGCCGGGGGTCGGCGAGGCTGGCCAGCAACGCCTGCGGCAAGCGCATGTCGCGGTGGTCGGTGTCGGGGCGTTGGGGTGTCCCGTGGCCGACCTGCTTGCCGGAGCAGGCGTTGGTCGTCTGACCTTGATCGACCCGGATCGGGTAGAGCTCAGCAATCTGCATCGCCAGTCGCTTTATGCCGAGGCCGACGTGGGGGCGCTCAAGGTGGATGCCGCCCGTCGGCGACTTTTGGAGCGCAATAGCTCGACCGTCATCGATGCCAGGCCGCAGGCATTGGCTGCCGGCAACGACACGGCATGGCTGGACGATGCCGATCTCGTAGTGGACTGCAGCGACGATCCGGCCAGCAAACAATGGGTGACGCATCGGGCGCGAGTCAGCGGTCGGCCCTGCATCGTCGGTGGAGTGCACCAGCTGGCTGGCGGACTGTTCGTCAGCCCCCGCCAGGCCCAGGACGGTGTGTGCTGGGCGTGCATCAGTGCTCAAGGGAGCGACTGTGGGGACCAGGGCGTGCTGGGCCCGACACCGGCTGTCATCGGTGCCGCAATGGCGGGCGAGGCCTTGCGACGACTAATCGGTCTGGATTCTGCGCTCGCCGGGCGGTGGACCGTGCTGGATTTCGGGTCCGGCCAGTTTCAGCGATTCGTGCCAAAGCAGCGCAAGACCTGCCGCTGTCACCAGGAGGCGGACGGCCGATCGGACGCAGTCCAACGTGACCGCTTGGACCCCGCCCTGCACTGGATTGACCTGCGTGAAGCGACCGAGCGTCGTCTGCGCCCGCTGCCCGGTGCACAGCCGCTTGCCTTTGATGAGGCCATGGCTGGCCGTGGTCTGGAGCCAGACCAGCGCTACTTGCTGATCTGCACCAGTGGCCGGCGTAGCGAGGCCGTTTGCCACACGCTGCGCGAGCAGGGTTTTGGTCAGGTCTGGACGCTGACCGGCGGTGTGCGTGCCCTGCCGGACGAGTCGACGCCGCTGGCCTGCAGCGCATGACATTGGCACCAGAGCAGGTGACCGCGGGCATTCTTGCCGGCGGAGCAGGCCGGCGGATGGGCGGGCTGGATAAAGGCCTGATGCGCCGGGCCGGCGCGCCGCTGGTCAAGACGCTGATCCAGCAACTTCAACCCGATGTTTGTGCCCTTTGGCTTAGCATTCATCGCAACGTCCCGGCTTACCAGGCCGTGCTGGACGGGATCGAGCCGCGGCCCGGTCAGCGCATGGGCGTGGTGACCGATGCGACTGCGGACTATGCGGGGCCGATCGCCGGGGTGCGTGCAGTGTGGAAGGTCTGCTCAACGCCCTACCTGCTACTGGTGCCCGGTGACGCGCCCGGGCTGCCCGCCGATTTCGTCCAACGGATGACCCAGGCTTTAACCACCCAGGCCACGCGTGTCGTGGTTGCGCAGGTCGGACAGGACCGTCACTACACCGCATGTTTGCTGCAGCGGGATGCCTTACCGCTGCCCCCCGGCCGGGGTTCCCTGCGGGATTGGCTCAGCCTGACCCCCGTTGGCACCGCCCCCATGCCCGCGGCCACGCGGTTGAGCATCAACACCCCGGCTGAGGCCGCAGACTGCGGTGTGCAGCCGGCACCGGAGCCGTGGGTGCCGGTCGCATGAGCCGAGCGTTTGAAGATACCCAGGGACGCCGGCCTCGCAAGCTGCGGGTCTCGCTGACCGACCGGTGCAATTTCCGCTGCGGATACTGCATGCCCGAACAGCCCCAGTGGGCGCCCGCCCGGCACCTGCTCACGTTGTCGGAGCGATTGCGCCTGGTTCGCCTGTTTGTTCAGCGCGCGGGCGTTCGTGCGGTTCGCCTGACCGGTGGCGAGCCGCTGCTGTCCCCCGATCTGGAGCCGATGCTGCGCGAGCTACGCGACGATTCCGAGACCGGCGGGCTCCGGCTATCACTAACGACCAACGCCCAGTTGCTGAGGCGGCGAGCATCGGCGCTCAAGGCCGCCGGCCTGGACGACCTCAATGTCAGCCTCGATGCCCTGGAGCCGGCGCAGTTCGACACGATGACGCGCACCCGGGGGCGATTGCCTGCGGTGCTGGACGGGATCGAGGCCGCCCGCGAGGTCGGCCTGGCGGTGAAGATCAATGCGGTGATCATCCGCGGCCAGAATGAAGATCAGGTCGTGCCACTGCTGGACTGGGCGTCTCGCCGCCAGCTGGTCTTACGATTCATCGAGTTCATGCCCCTGGAGGGCGGGGCGCTCTGGCGCCGCGAGCGTGTCTGCAGTGAAGCCGATATGTTGACGCAGATTCGCCGGGTCCACGGCCGGGTGCATGCGCTCGGCGCCGAAGGGCCCGCAAGCTATTACCAACTGGACGATGGCACCCGCTTCGGGGTCATCCCTACCGTCACCCGGCCGTTCTGCGGCCAGTGTGACCGCATGCGTTTGACCGCCACAGGCGAGCTGTACACCTGCCTGTTCTCGGCGCAGGGCACCCCATTGCAGCCGCTGCTGCGTGATGGAATCAGCGACGATGCGCTGGTCGCGCATTTGTCGGCTGCGGTCCGCGCCAAGCCGCCCGGTTATGCCCGCACCGGCGCGGTCGAGCGTCCCATTACCATGCACGGCCTGGGCGGCTAGGCGTGCACAGGCCAGAGGCCACCGAATGATTAATGTTGGCAACAAGCCGGACACGCTCCGGACGGCGCGTGCCTCCGGGCGCTTGCAGGCACCGGCCGAGGTGCTGGAACGAATCCGCAGCGGCCAGGTGGAGAAGGGGGACTGTTTGCAGGTGGCCCGGGTGGCCGGCATCCAGGCCGCCAAGCGAACGGACGACCTGATCCCGCTTTGTCATCCGCTGCCCATCCACGCGGCCGAACTGGCATTCGAGTTCACCGACGACGCGGTGGTGATTCATGCCGAGGCGGCCGTGATCGGTCCCACGGGCGTGGAGATGGAAGCGCTGGCCGCCGTCTCGGCCGCCGCTCTGACCATTTACGACATGGTCAAGATGTATTGCGAGCCGGAAGACCTGCATATCGACGGGGTTCGATTGCTCCAGAAGACCGGCGGCAAGTCGCAGTTCTCCACGCGACTGCGCGCCCCTAAATCGGCGTTGGTGATTGTCCTGTCCGATACCGTCGCGGCCGGCCGCAAGCCCGACACGGCCGGCCAGGCGGTGCGGGAGCGATTGGCGGCCTGCGGCTTCGCACCGCTGGATTACAGCATCATGCCGGATGAGCCCGAGCCGCTGCTCGAGGCGGTCAATCAAGCGCTTGAGGCCGGCGTGGACTGCATTCTGACGGTTGGAGGCACCGGGATCAGCCCGCGGGATATCACCGTGGAGACCCTGGCGCCACTGATTCGCCGCGACATGCCGGGCATCATGGAGGCGGGTCGCGCATTCGGTCAGCGACGGACACCCTACGCCATGATGTCGCGTGGCATCGCCGGATTGGCCGGCCCGCATGGACGGAGCTTGCTGATGACCCTGCCGGGGAGCCGGGGGGGCGCCACCGAGACCCTGCTGGCCGTCCTGCCCGGGCTGATTCATCTATTCGACTGCCGTGATGCCTTCGCGCATCCCGGCGGGTACCAGTAGGGCGGGCGGGGATGTCGTCCCTCCCGGCTAGGTGGCGGGCCTGCGATGCGGTGAGTGCCGAGCAGGGAGTACGCGTCGGTCTGTGCTGGCTCAGTGCTTGGCGCGTGCAACGATGATTAGCTTCGATGCCGCACAAGCCAGCTACGCCGAGCATGTTCAGCCACTGCCCAGCGAGCCACTCCCGACGGCTGCAGCCAGTGGCCGCGTGCTGCGGGCGGATGCCGTGGCCGCAGTCGACCTACCGCGTTTTGATCAAAGCGCAATGGATGGCTATGCCATCCGGCATCAGGACGCGCCCGGCCGCCTGCCATTACAAGGCCGGGCGGAAGCCGGTGGCGCCGCGCCGGTGCTGGAGCCGGGGAGCTGCGTACGTATTCTCACCGGCGCCCCGTTACCTGCCGGTGCCGATACCGTCGTGCCCCAGGAGCAGGTCGAGTCGGACGCAAGGCATGTGCGCTTTGTCGACGGTGCGCAGCCGGGTCGCCATATCCGAAAGCGTGCTGAGGAAGTCGCTGCTGGTCAGCGCATCGCCGAGGCCGGGCAGCGCCTCTCCCCGGGTGGCGTCGCGGCGCTTTGTGCCGCCGGTGTGGCCAGCGTCGAGGTGACGCGCTTGCCACGCGTGACCGTGCTCGTCACCGGTGATGAGGTGGTTCCGGCCGGCCAGCCGTTATCGGATTCCGCCACGCCCGATGCCAATGGGCCGCTGATCACCGCCTGGCTCAGGGCGGCAGGTGTGGCCGAACTGCAGACCGTGGCGGTGGCAGATACGCGACAGGCCGTCGATCGGGCGCTGGCCGAGGCGCTGGATCAGTCCGATCTGGTGATCACCTCGGGTGGGGCCTCGGTAGGCGACCGGGATTTCATCCCTGAAGCAGCCGATGCCGCAGGCTTGATCCGGCATTTCTGGAAGGTGGCGCAGAAGCCGGGCAAGCCCCTGCTGTTTGCCTCGCGCGGGCCGCAGGTGTTGTTGGCGCTACCGGGTAACCCGGCGTCGGTTCATCTGGGCCTGCAGTTGCACCTGCGCAGTATCCTCGCCCGCCTGGCTGGCGACGCATCGCCCGCATTACCCTGGCAATGGGGGCGGTTGGATGCGCGGCCCACTCTCAAGGGTGACCGGCCCTTATTCGCGAGAGCGCGGGCCCATCATGACCCAGCACAGCCACCCCGGCTGGATCTGCTCCCCGGGCAGGGGTCTCATAGGCTGGGCAATTTGCTGTCGGCCAATGCGCTGGTCCGTCTTGAACCGGACGACACGGGGCCCTGGGCGGCTTATCTCCCGATCTAGTCGGCCGTCTTGTTCGCGCTTTGTGGCGCGCGCAGGTTGCGCCAGGCAATCGACACATTGCGGCAGAACATTTCCACCAGCCGCTGGGCCGAGGCTTCCAGCGGTGCATCAGATTCCAGATAAATCACGAAGTTGCTGTGGTCGGTCGGGGCCGACTGGACGGCCGCGATCTGATGCGACTGGAAGATCAGCCGACCTTCCTCGCGGGCCTTGTGGATGCGCGCCAGCGTGTCGGCATCCAGGGCCTGGGCGGCATCGCTGCCCACCAGCGACTCAAAACGGCCAGACCCGGCAAGAATGCGCAGTGCCGGTTCGCAGTCTGCCGCGGCCATGCCTGAGGCATGCAGCATCACCGCGTCGTCCTCCAGGAACAACAAGGCGCATAGCTGCTCGATGACACCCTGAGCGAACCGTTCCAGCGACTGTAGCTCGAAGATGTGGGCGGAGGCGTCGATCACCTTCTCCAGGCCACGGCGGTTGGCATCCAGTGCCATCAGGTCGCGATAGGCGGATAGGCCGGTGTAAATGGTCGTGAACAGGCGCTGGCGCGTCAGTTCGGTCTTGTGCTTGTAGTCGTTGATGTCGTAGCGCGTAATCACATCGATCTCGGGCGCCTGACCGGGTTGACCAGTGCGCAGAATGATGCGGATGAACTGGTTACCCAGCTCGTTGCGGACATACTCCACAACGTCCAGCCCCGCGTGGTCGGATTCCATGACCACATCGAGCAGCACCAGCGCAATATCCGGTTGGCCGGCGATCATCTCGCGGGCTTCGGCGCCGGAATAGGCGTGAAGAAACTCCAGGCCGCGGCCATTGAACTCCAAGCCGGTCAGGGCCAGCTTGGTGACGTCGTGTATATCCGGGTCGTCATCGACGATCAGGATCTTCCAGGCCCGCAAGGGGGCAGCTTGATCGTCGTCTTCGTCGAGAAAGTCGAGGCTGTCGTCATCCATCATGATCTGGGGTCCTGTGAAGGAGGTGCCGGGCGGTCCGGGGCACGCAGCGGAATCAGCATGTCGTAGCGTGTGCCCTGACCGGGCTCGGTCTCCACGGTAATACGGCCTTGCAGGGCCTGGGTCACCAGATTGAACACGATATGCATGCCCAGTCCGCTGCCGCCGGCCCCGCGCTTGGTGGTGAAGAACGGGTCGAAGAGCTTCTTCCGGTGATCGGGCGACATGCCGCAGCCATCGTCGCTGCAGATCAACCGAAGCTGCTCGCCTTCGGCCTGTGCCTGGACCGTAATGGTGCCCGGGCGCCGGTCATCGAAGGCATGAATCAAGGCGTTGGTGACCAGGTTGGTCAGAATCTGCGCCAGCGCACCTGGGTAGGAGTCCAGCATCAGGTCTTCCGGAATCTCGGTGGTGACCTGGTGCGGCGTTTTCTTCAGCCGGGGCGTCAGGCTTAGCAGCACCTCGTCCACATATTCCTTGAGGTTGAAGTGTCGGCGCTCCGCGCTGGACTGGTCGACCGCGACTTGTTTAAAGCTTTGCACCAGCTCAGAAGCACGGTGCAGGTTGCTGAGAATGATGCGGGTGGCATCGTCGGCCGTCGAGGTGAATTCGCTCAGATGCGAGCGTTTCAGCGTGCCCGCGGCCAGGCGCTCGACCAGCTGCTCGGCGGCTGCTCGCAACGTCGAAGCCGCCGTTACCCCGACACCGACCGGGGTATTGATCTCATGCGCGACGCCGGCGACCAGTCCGCCCAGCGAAGCGAGTTTTTCGGTTTGGACCAGCTGGGTTTGGGCTGTTTGCAGCTGATCCATGGTCTGCTCGAGTTCGCGGTTGGCGGTCCGGGTTTCCTCGACCTGGGTGGCCAGGCGTTTCTGCGCGGCCAGAATGTCGGCATCCCGGTGCTGAATGCGCGCCAGCATGGTGTTGAAATCACGTGCGAGCTGGCCGATTTCGTCCGCACCGGAATCCTGGGCGCGCAGGCTGTAGTCGCGGGTTTCGCTGACTTGTCGCGCCACCGTGCCCAGGTGGAGAACCGGATCGGTGATCATCCGCTGCAGCCGGGTCATCAGGGGGACCGTGACCAGCAGGCTGCCAATCAGCACCGTTAAAGTCAGCTGCACCTGCTGGCGCAACTGGGCATAGACCGGGGCTAGCGTGGCGGTGAGTTGCAGGTGTCCGAGAGTTTCGCCCAGCAGCTGGACGGGCAGCCGCGCCGTGACCACGCCATCGAGTTGTACCTCTCCGGTTTGGCAATCAGCGGATTCGGGACGTTGAAAGCTGGCGAACACCGCGGGCTCTCCCTCGGCGTAGAGGCAGGCCCGAACAATCGCCGGTGTTGCATCCAGGGTGGCCAGCACCTCGGTGGCGGTGGACGGATCATTAAAGCTTAGCGCCGCCGTGCTGTTGGCCGCCATCAGCGTGCCGATGGTCTGGAGATTGCGCTCGCTGGCGCGCAATTCGGACTGATAGGCCAGCCAGATCAGGGCGCCCGCCGCGAGGAGCAGGCCTGCAGCGGCCGCCACCATGGCGATGACGGTGAGCTTGCGGCCGATGGGCTGGTTACGCAGCACGGGCTCAGGGTTGCCGGGCCACGCTGAGCAGCTTGGCGCTAACCGTGAGCTGCTGGGCCTGGGCAGATTCCACATCAATGGAAAAACGGATTTTGCGTTCTTCCAAAAATAGCCGAATCACGCCGCTTTCCACGGTGTCGGGATGTTCGTAGACGCTGAGCAGCCCGGGGCTGGGCAGCCGCCCCAGTTGCTGGCGTACCCGGTCGTCGTCGCCTCGCAGATAGGCCAGATCACAGCCATCCAGCGACTCGGGACGACGCTCCACGCGCATCGGGCGACGCCCCACCGATTTACCGGCCAGCGAGCTGCGGATGGTGTCCGCCACGTCATCAGGCACTTGCAGGCAGAGTTGAACAGGCGAATCCGGCGCATCGAAGTGGCCGGCAGGCCAGTCCACGAACTTGGCGAAATTCAGCAGAAAGGCCGCCTTGACCCGGTCGCCTACGGCCGCGTGGCTCGGCGATGCAAAACCGATGGCTGCCGCCAGCAACACCCATCCGCCGCCACGCCAGAGTGAGGCGGGGCGCAGCGCGATTACCGGTCCCATAGCCATTGCAACTCCAGCATCAGGCTGCGCTCAGTTTCGCGTCGCTCATCCGGCTCACCGAACTCAGGGTGGTGATCGTCCAGCAGGTTACTCCCAATTAGCGCAATGGACAGGCCGGGCTGCAGCTGCCGTTCTACCAGGATGTCCAGTTCCGTGTAGGCGGGCACCTGCTCGGACTCCAGTTCGTCGACGTACCGCAGAATGCCTGCCAGCACCCACTGACCGGGAGACCAGCGCAGCGCTGTCAGCGCCTGGTGGCTGGGGCTGCCACCTTCGATCCCGTCGGCGCCTTCCTGGTCCTGGCTGGAGCCCATCTCGGCGTCGATATCGAGACCGGCGTACCAGAGCCGCCATTCCCAGTGATCGAAAGGCCGAGCGATAAGCAGGGCCTCGCCACCGCGGCTTCGGGCCGCCAGGCGGTTGTCAAAGCGGATGCCCAGGGTGGCCGGCTCATTGCTGCGCAGCTGCTCATAGTCGCTGTGGAACAGCGCGAGGTCGATGGTCAGCCAGTCGAGCAGGGAATGTCGCCAGCCGGCCTCGTAGGTCCAGACCTGCTCGGAGTCGAGGTCCGGGTTGCCGATGCGCAGTGTCTCGTCCCCGCCACAAAAGCCCGGAAGACCGTCTGGTGGCGGGCAGTACAGGCCGATGTCATGGTCAAAGCGGTTGGGCGTGCGCACCGCGCGGGATGCCGAGCTCCAGAAGTAGCCGTTGTCGGTTTTCAGGCCGATCCTTACGCCGGGTTGGACCTCGTAACCCGTGAAGTCGTTGTGCTCGAACTTGGAGCCGACCGTCAGCGTCAGGCGGTCCTGCCAGAGCGTGACCCGGTCCTGCACGAACGCGCTGGGCTGATCGATGCTGCGGTCGGCCGGGGTGAAGATAATGGCGCGGGGCGGCCCCCCGGTTTCGTCGCGGGATCGACGATAGCCCAGGCCTGCCGTGATCTGGTGTCGCTCCGCCAGCCGCGTGGACCATTGGCCCTGCAGGTCGACCGTGTCCCGCACTTCGCGGTACAGGGTCGGGTAGTCCCGTCGATAGCCGGTGTACGCCAGTCGCAGCTCGGTGCTGCCTGTGTCGGCGTATTGGTGACTCCAGACCAGATTCAGCGATGCCCCGCGCGCGTCGTTCTCGACCGACTCCG
Source organism: Abyssibacter profundi (assembly GCF_003151135.1). NCBI lineage: Bacteria > Pseudomonadati > Pseudomonadota > Gammaproteobacteria > Chromatiales > Oceanococcaceae > Abyssibacter > Abyssibacter profundi. Next base: position 13,709 of record NZ_QEQK01000020.1, on the reverse strand, counting down.
AACCTGTCACGGCGGTGTCGGCTGCATGCGCGGCATAAAGCTCGGCGGTGCCCATCAGGGTTTGTGTGTCGGTGAGCCGGGCATCAAAGCGGCCGCCGCTGGCAACCAGGGTTTGCCGATCGGCACCGCTGTCCCCGTTGGGCATGCGGCTGCTCTTGCGCTCCACCGCGCGAGCGTAGACGCGCGCGGCGGCCTGGCCGTCCAGCCACTGACTGGAGCCTGTGCGCAGTGTCGCAGCGTTGCGTTCGGTGCCCAGCTGGGTGACCACGGCCGTGCCATCTGTTTCGAACGCGCTGCGGGTCACGATATTGATCACGCCGTTCACCGCATTGGCGCCCCAAAGCGTGGCACCGGGGCCACGCACAATCTCGATACGGTCAAGGTCATCCAGCGGCAGGTCCAGCACGTCCCAGAAGACCCCCGAGAACAGGGGGGTGTAGACGCTGCGTCCGTCGATGAGTACCTCGAGCTTGTCGGAGGTCGTGCTGTTAAAGCCGCGAATAGAGATTGCGTACTCGCGGGCGTCCACCGCCGCCACGTTGACGCCTGGGACCAGGCGCAGGGCGTCAGGAATTGACCGTGCACCGGATTGCAGGATTTCGTCGCGTGTCAGCACGTAAACCGCCGCAGGCGCCTGGGCCGCCGGCTCCGCTGCCTTGGACACGGTGACGACTTCGAGCTCCAGCAACTCTTCCAGCGACAAGGCCGTGAAATCGTTGGACGCCAGATCGAGCTGCGCCGACCATGCCGGTCCGCACAAGAGCAATGGCCAGACCCATCGGCCAATGCGCCCAGGCCAGCGGTCTGGGTGGCCGGGTCCGTCGCGGCGGTTGTCTGGCTTCATCTGTCCCCCTCTGCGTATCGCATCCAGTCCCCCTGCAGCGGGTGGTCGCAGGTCTGCATCGATGTCGAGCGTAGCGATTGCGTGGTGAAGGGGCGATGAAGGCAGTGCGATGGCGATGGCCTGCCCGGGGCGGGCTCGCAGAGATCACCGCGGTTTCGGTAGGATGCGAGGCTTGGGGATTGGGGACATCATGAAAAGCGATCAATTGTTCGACCGTCGCAACGACGGTGAGGCTGCGCGCGAACGCCGGGAGGCCAAGCGCACGGCGGCCAATGAGTTGTTCTGTCAGGCCGCCAGCCAAGCTATTTTGCTGGACCTGAAGGCCAGGGGCGTTTCGGCCGGCGATGCCGTCGATCTTAGGGCCTACTGGCCTGAGCTGGCTGACCAGACCCATATCCGGAGTCTGGATTTTGTAGGGGCGACTGGCGCGCTGGTGGGGGCCGGCCTGCTGGAATCACGGCACACCGGACATCGATACGAGCTGACCTTGACCGAGGCGGGTGCGTTGGCCATCGAGCGGCTGGACAGTCGGGCCACGCCGCCGGACGGTCGCGCGCTGCGCGCACAGGTCGTCAGCGCTTTGAACGAGGACTAGGCGGCCACTCGAACACCGTCGTGCCGTCGGTGACCCAGGTTCGATCTGTTGGCGCCCCCTGGATGGGGTGGCCGCCTGTCAGGCTGCCAAAGGCCGGGAGCACCAGGCGATGGCCCGCCAACCAGAATGCCGGCAGCCGCTGACGGGTTCTCGCGCCGGTTTGTAGTCGCAATACCGGGTGCCAGTGACCACAAAGACTGGGCCGATCCAGTCGCTCTGGCGGTTCGTGACAAAGCGCCAGGCCGTTGAGCGAACGGGCTTCCTCAAGGCAATGAGCATTGAGTTGGACGGCCAGCGTTTCGATCCGGCGGTCGTGGTTGCCGACCACCCAGCTGAACTCCAGGTCCGCGTGCGTGTCGCGCCATGCCAGTAACTCGGGAGTCCAGTCTTCGGAAGCGCGCGGAGCCGCATGCAGCCAGTCGCCCAGGACGAGGAGCCGAGCGGCGTCGTGGCGTCGGATCAGCTGCGTGAGCCTTGCCAGATCAGACCCGGCGCCGCCCTTGGGGATGGCCAGACCCTGACGTCGAAACACCGCATCCTTTCCCAGGTGCACGTCGGCCACCACCACGGCCTGCTGAGCCGGCCACCAGAGCGCGCGCTCGGGCAGCAGCCAGAGCTTCTCGCCGCCAAGCGTCAGCGAAAGTCCCTCAGGCGGCGTGACTTGCACGACGTTCAATCAGTTCGGCCGCTCGCTGCAGTCGCTCGGCAAGGGATTCGCTGGACAACTGCTGACGCTGGGCTTCGGCGTAGAGTGGGAAGGCGAAGGGACTGAGAGACTCGGTGGCATGCCAGCGAATCGGCTGCCGGCGTAGCCGGGTTAGGGTTTGCTGGAAGCGGCCCCAGTCCAGTGCCTGGCGACGCGATTCAAGGCTGGCCTGCATTAACAGCGGGTTGTCGGGGTCGTAGCGCGCGAACACATCAAAGAGCAGGCCGGTCGACATCTGCACCTGTCGCGTCGACTTGCCGCGACCGGGATAGCCGGTAAAGACCAGTCCGGCGGTCTGCGCGACATCCCGGAACTGGCGCTTGGACAGCTCGGTGGCGTTCAGCGCCTCGGTGAGCAGATCCTCCACCGATCCGAAATCCAGCAGCTGGGCGAGCCAGGCTGAATCGTCCGGCCAGGGCTTGCTCGACAGCAGTTCCAAACCGTAGTCGTTACTGGCCACCGTGATGCTGCGCGCCTGCTGCCGCGTGACCAGCCAGGCGAGGCAGGCGCCGAGGCCTTCGTGTACGGCCTGGCCGGCGCAAGGAAACAGCGCCAGATGCCAGCCCTCTCGCGACCGGGTGGTCTCGACCAGCAGAGACTCATGGCTGGGCAGGGACGATACCTGTTGCTGCAGCCGCAGCAAGGGTGCAAGTGCGGCATATTCTGGCGCGGCATCCGGCTTCGCAAGCCAATCAATAAAGGCGGTGGACAGGGCCTCTGATAATGGCAGGCGGCCCCCAGCCCAGCGCGGCACGGCCACCCGCCGGCGACGCGCCCGTCGCACATAGGCCGTGAGCTCGCGCACCCGGACGAGCTCCAGTGCCCGCCCCGAGAACAGGAACTGGTCGCCGGGTTTCAGCCGGGAGATGAAGGCCTCTTCCACATGCCCCAGCGACCCACCTTTCAACCAGCGCAGACGCATGGTGGCATCAGCGGCGATGGTGCCGACCATCATGCGGTGGCGACGGGCCACGGTGGCATTGCTGACGCGCAGGTGTCCGTGTGCGTCGGCCCGCACGCGGTGGTATTCCGGGTAGGCTCGCAGCACCTCGCCGCCGCGACCCAGAAAATCCAGCACCCAGTCCCAGCGGGCATCGCTGAGATGGCGGTAGGCATGGGTTTGGCGCAGCTCGGCGAGCAGCGCATCGGGCCGTTGCGGCTGGCCGAGACAGCGGGTGACGACGTGTTGCAACAGCACATCGATCGGTTCATTCGGCGGTTGGCGTGCCTCGACACGGCCCGACGCCCAGAGTCGGCGGGCGGCGGCGAATTCGGCCAGTTCCAGGGTGTGGGTTGGGACGCAAAGAATCCGGCTGCTGGCCCCGGGCTGATGCCCGGCACGCCCCGCGCGCTGGATCAGACGGGCCAGGGTGCGGGGCGAACCGATCTGGATGACCTGGTCGACGGGTGAGAAATCCACGCCCAGGTCCAGGCTGGAAGTCGAGACCACGCAGCGCAGCGATCCTGTTTTGAGGCCTTGTTCGGCGGCATCGCGCAGGCTGCGGTCCAGCGATCCGTGATGCAGGGCGATCCGCCCATCCAAGGCTTCGGTACAGGCCAGGGCTTCAAACCAACGTTCAGCCTGTGACCGCGTATTGGTGAACAGCAGTGTGCTGCGGGCGGCCGTGATCTGTTCGACGATACGGGGCAGCAGACGCAGGCCCAGGTGGCCGGCCCAGGTCAGCCGGTCCTGGGTGTCCGGTAGCAGTGATTCGATGACCAAAGGTTTCTGGCTTGTCGCAGCGAGTAGCGCGCCGTCTCGACCCGGGCCCAGCAAGACATCACGGGCTTCTTCCAGATTGCCGATGGTGGCGGACAGGCCCCAGACCCGCAGCGAAGGGTTCGCGACGCGGAGTGCAGCGAGCAACAACTGGGTCTGCACCCCTCGCTTATTGCCCAGTAGCTCATGCCATTCATCGACGACCACCGTGTCGACACCCGCCAGGTGCGTGAGCATGTCGCGATAGGTCAGCAGCAAGCTGGCCGACTCCGGCGTGGTGATCAGGATTTCGGGTGGTTTGCGGCGTTGGCGGCTGCGTTGGGACTGGCCGGTGTCGCCGGTGCGGCATTCGACGCTCCAGCCGGGCTTAATCGCCGCAACAGGCGCCTCGAAGGCCTGCTGTAAGTCGGCGGCCAGTGCACGCATCGGGGTGATCCACAGCATCCGCAGGCGGCCGCCGGTGATCGTGCTGTTGAGCAAACCGCCCAGGGCGGCCAGGGATTTCCCATGACCGGTCGGCGCGTGGAGCAGCCCGGATTGGCCTTCGGACCAGGCCGTCCACAAGGCGGCCTGATGCGTCAGCGGCGCCATGCCCTGATCGGCCATCCAGTGATGCATCGGCGTCTGGGTCATGGCGTCTGGGAACCGGCGCCTTGCAGCAGGTCTTGCAGGGCGCGGAGGTGATCGGCCTGCTCTGGTGACTTGTCCTGCCGCCAACGCTGGATTCTTGGAAAACGCAGCGCAATCCCGGACTTGTGCCGGCTGGATGGGCGCAGGCCCTCGAAGGCGATCTCGAAGACCTGGCCAGCCTCCACCGCACGCACCGGGCCGAACCGATCCGTGGTGTGTCGACGAATCCAGCGATCCATTTCCGACAACTCCTCATCGGTGAGACCGGAGTAGGCCTTGGCCACCGGGACCAGCGCATCGCCTGACCAGACGCCCAGCGTGTAATCGGTGTACAGATTGGAGCGACGCCCATGACCCGCCTGGGCGTAGAGCAGGACACAATCCACGGTGTAGGGCTCGACCTTCCACTTCCACCAGTAACCGCGCGGGCGACCGCTGCTGTAGCGGCTGGTCTTGTGCTTGAGCATCAGGCCTTCCACGCCACGCTCACGCGCCTGACGAAACGCCGATTGCAGGGTGGCCCAGTCTCGGCCCTCGACCAGGGGGGACGGGCGCAGCGCCTCGCCCAGATGGACCGCGCGGCGCTGTAGCCGTTGCCGGCGCATGGCCAGGGGCTGGTCGCGCAGGTCGATGCCCGCGTCTTCGAGGAGGTCGTAGACCAGCATCCGCACAGGCACGTCTGCCATGAGTTTCGTGCTGACGCGCTTGCGATTCAGTCGACGCTGCAAATCCCCGAAGGGACGGACACCCCTGGCATCCCAGGCCAGAATTTCACCATCGAGTACCGTGCCATCCGCCAGCGTTGCGGCCGCATCCCGTAATTCCGGAAAGAGCGGGGTGACATCGTCTTCGCCACGTGACCAGATCGCGACAGCACCGTTGCGTACGACGAGCTGGGCACGCATGCCATCCCACTTCCATTCGGCCAGATAGTCCGTGGCGTCCCCGAGATCCTGAATGGATTCCGGAGCCGGGTGTGCCAGCAAAAAGGGGTAGGGGGCCAGCGAATCCGCGGGGCGCTCGTCAGCACCCAGCCGGTCCATGAGGCCGGGGTCCGGCTCGATGCGCCCCATTAATCGTGCGGCGATCCGTTCGGCGTCGACCTGAAGATGCGCCGCCAGGGCATGGATGACGCTTTGGCGGGCCACACCGACCCGAAAGCCCCCCGTCAACAGTTTGTTGAAGACCAGTCGCTCATCGGCAGGCAAGTGAGACCACAGCCGACAGAGTTGATCGATTTGCCCGGCTTCATCCGCCCTTGCCAGTGCCGGTAGGCGCCGTTCGAGCAGTTCATGCAAGGGGATGGACTGCGGGTGATCGGGCTCGGGCAGCAGCAGTGCAATGGTCTCGGCCAGGTCGCCAACGTGGTGATAGGTCTCCTCGATCAACCAAAGCGGCAATCCGGTGCGTTGCGCGGCGGCCTGGCGTAGTCGTGTGGCATTAACCGCGCGGCGTGGGCGCTGACCGCAGAGTGTTGCCACCGCGTGGGCCGCATCCCGGGCGGGCGCGGATGCGAAGTATGCGACCAGGGCCGCGCGCTTGTGCGAACTGCGCGTGCTGCCGTCCAGGGTGTGGAAGAGTGCGGCGAAACGTTTCATGGGCTGTCTTCGCCCGGCGGGCGCTGCGCCTCCAGGGCGCGGGCATCCAGACCACGTTCACGCAGCAGGCGTTCCAGCGGGGCGCTGTCGCCGTGGGTGAGCAGTACCTGCTCGGCCTGACTGTCTGCAACGGTCTGCAGCAGACCTGCCCAGTCGGCGTGGTCGGACAACACGAAGCCCCGGTCATAGCCCCGCCGCCGTCGGTTTCCGCGGAGTTGCATCCAACCCGAGGCAAATGCAGTCGAACGCTTGGGGAAGCGTTTCATCCAGGCACTGCCGGCGGCGCTGGGTGGGGCCATGACCAGGCGTCCGGCAAAGCTTTGTTGCCGGCGGCCAACGGTTTCGCATGGTGCCAGCGGAACACCGGCGGCTTCGTAGATGGCGTTAATGGGGGGCAGGGCGCCATGCACGACCACCGGTTCATCGAGGGCACGCAGGCCATGTAACAGGCGCTGTGCCTTGCCCAAGGCGTAGCAGAACAGGACGGCGGCCTCGCCCCGGACGCGGCATTGCGCCCACCACTGCCGTAGCTGCTCGAGCACCACCGCTTCGCCAGGCCAGCGGTACACCGGGTACCCGAACGTCACCTCGGAGATCAGCGTGTGGCACCGCTGCGGCTCGAACGCCGTACAGGTGGCGTCCGCATCGCGCTTGTAATCACCCGTGACCACCCAGACCTCGCCGCGGGACTCCACACGGACCTGTGCCGACCCGAGAATATGCCCGGCCGGATGCAGGCTGATGGTGACGCCCTGATGGCGGATGACCTCGCCGTAGCGAACGATGTCACCGGAGATTTCGCCCAGACGGCGTTGCATGACCGGCCAGCTTTGCGCATGGGCCAGATAGTGGGCGTGACCCGGCCGCGCATGGTCTGCGTGGGCATGCGTGATGATCGCCCGGTCCACCGGCCGCCAGGGGTCGATGTAGAAATCGCCGGGCGCGCAGTACAGCCCGCGATCAGTTTGTTGAAGCAGGGGTGCAGCCAAGAATTCTCGCCCAGCCGCCAGTGCGGCCTTCGGCCAGATGTGGTCGAGGGCGCGAGATTAGTGCAGGGCCACAGGACTGGCAGGCGTGAACAAGGTCGATGGCGGCAGGCTGGCCGCGTGAGAGATCGGTGATCTTGCCGCCCGCTACAACAAGACGCGGCGAGGGCACCGCGACGTCAGGTCATGCGCGCCTGCAAACAGGCCTGACCGCGTCGCGCCTCGTTTATTCGGAATGACCAAACATTGCTTCGCGCGCCGTGCCTCGTCGGTTAGCGGACCGCAACGTGGCGGCACGAAAAGCCGAGGGCTTGGCTATCAATCGTCGCTTTCATCTGCGCCGAACGCCTGGCGCAGGTTGGCCCGGACGTGGCGCAGCACATCCTCGAGGTCCTTGCGCTGTGTCTCATCCAGCCCGGCCAGCACGGTCTCGCGGGTTTCGATGGAAATCCGGTCCATTTCTTCGAGCAGGGGGACACAGGCGTCAGTGAGCTGCAATTGCACGGCTCGACGGTCCATGGGGTCGGGAACACGGACGACCCAGCCCGCCTTGACCAGTCGGTCGACCACCTGGGTGACGGACACCGGATGCACCTCCAATTTCTCGGCGAGCTTGGCTTGGTTGATCCCCGGACGATGCGAGATTTGGTACAGCGCGCGCCACTGGGACTGGGTCAGGTTCAGGTGCTCGGCACGCTGACCGAAATCCCGACGGATCAGGCGGGCGATTTCGACAATCAGGGACGAGGGGCCAACGGGGACGCGAGATCGGGGCACGGATGCCTCTAACTATAAGTGTGCCTATGCACTGTCCATATTGGCCGGGACCGGGTCAAGTCTTGTGTCTTGACGCAGCTGCGATGGGGCTCGACAGTGCGTGAGGCACATCAAGGGGTTAGGCGGCATGAAAATCGGAGTTCTGGGTGGCACCGGCATGTTGGGGCACCACGCTGCAGCGGCCGCGCAGGCAGCCGGGCACGAGGTTGTGGTCCTACACCGTGCTGGGTCAGACCTGTCACGCGTCAGCGATCTGGCCGCCGAATGCCGGGTGGCCGATGCCAACGAGCGGGCATCGCTGGAGCAGGCCTTCGCCGGGCTCGATGCGGTGGTCAACGCGGCCGCGTACTACCCCACGACACCGCGACCGTGGCGCGATGAAGTCCGCACAGCACTGCGGCAAACCGAAGATTTCCTGACGGCCTGCCGAGCCGCTGCTGTGTCGCGTGCCGTTTACGTCGGTGGCTCGATTGCGCTGGCGCCAGCGGGGGAGGGTGCGGTCGGAGATGAGCGCTGCATCCGTGACACGGCGCCCCGGACACGTAATCCGTACGTGCGCCTGAAGTGGGCCATGGACGCCCACTACGCCCAGGCGTCGGATCAGCAACTCGCGGTGTCCATCGCGATTCCGGCCATGACGTTCGGGCCGTATGACTATGGGCCGTCGACCGGCCAGTTGCTGACGCGTCTCGGCAATGGCGCATTGCCCAATTATGTGCGCGGCAACCGCAATGTCGTGGCCGCCGAGGATGCCGGGCGCGGCATTCTGGCCGTGATCGAGCGCGGCGCGGCGGGCGAGCGCTACCTGCTGACCGGCAGCAATACGAGTATGGACGAGATCATGACACTGGCGGCTCGCCGTCTGGGCACCGCCGTGCCGCGCGCGGTGCCTTTGCCGGTTGCCCGGGCCGTGAGCGCGGTGCAGGCCCTGCGGTATCGGTTGGGCGGACCACCACCGCAGATCAGTGCCACGGCGATTGCGGTGATGTCGGCCGGCCAGCACCTCAGCGGCGACAAGGCTTTGCGCGAACTGGATTACCAGCCCCGGCTGACCCTGGAGCAAACCCTGGACAGCGCGCTGGACTGGTTCCGCAGTGTGGGCTATCTCCCGGCCTGAGCGAGCCGCCCAGCCGGGCGGGAGGTGATGGCGGGATCAGGGATGGCTGATCCCGCCAGACGACTTGCAGCGCTTGGCGCGATCTGGCGTAGCTAGGCGCGCCCCAGCATGGACCGGGCGATGACCTCTTTCATGATTTCGGAGGTACCGCCGTAAATCCGCTGGACCCGCGCATCGGCAAAGGCCCGCGCGATGGGGTATTCGCTCATGTAACCGTAGCCACCGAATAGCTGCAGGCAGCCATCGGCCACATTGCATTGCATCTCCGTGCTGGCCAGCTTGACCATGGCTGCGGTGGGAACATCGAGCTGCCCCTGGGCATACAGGCTGGCGCAGTGATTCACGAAGGCTCGATTCACCTCGAGATCTGTTTTCATGCGCGCCAGCTCGAAGCGCGTGTTCTGAAAGCTGCCGATGGCCTGTCCGAAGGCCTTGCGGTTTTGCACATAGTCGATGGTCTGCTCGATGCAGCCCTGCGCAGCGCCAACGGCCGTGACGCCCAGCGCCAGCCGTTCGCGGGGCAGCTCGTCCATCAAATGCCCGAACCCGCCACCCAGCCTGCCGAGCACGGAGCTTGCTGGCGTGCGCAAGTCGCTGAAGTAAAGCTCCGAGGTGTCGCCGGCGTGCTGCCCGATCTTCTCCAGGTTGCGGCCGCGGCTGAAACCATCGAGGTGGGTGTCGATCAGGAATAGCGTCGTGCCCCGGGCGCCGGCCTTGGGGTCGGTCTTAACCGCCAGAATGACCAGGTCGGCATGCTGCCCGTTGGTGATGAAGGTCTTCTGCCCGTTGATGATGTAGTCATCACCATCGGCCACGGCATTGGTCTTGATCGCCTGCAGGTCGGAGCCTGCGCCGGGCTCGGTCATGCCGATGGCGCCGACGGCTTCCCCGCTGGCCAGTCGGGGCAGCCAGTAGGCCTTTTGCTCGTCCGTGCCGAGGTGGGAGATATACGGGGCGACGATGTCCGAGTGAACGGCCAGATTCGTGGCCAGGCTCATCATGCCCAGGCGCGCGGTCTCTTCCAGAATGACGCAGGAGAACGGAAATTCCGCGCCGATACCGCCGTGTTCTTCCGCGACATCCACACAAAGCAGCCCTGCCTCACCCATGCGGTTCCAGAGATCGCGGGGCATGATGCCCTCGCGCTCCCACCGCTCGTAATCGGGGAGGACCTCGTCTGTGAAAAAGCGTCGGACGTTGTCGCGAAAGAGTTCTAGTTCGTTATCCATGTCTCATCCAGTGCATCGCAGGCTGCGGACGGTACCACTGTGGGCGACGGCTGGCAGCCAGTCTTTGGATGGGGGCGGGGTGGGCGCATTGACCCTGGAGTCGACAACAGGGTTAGACTCGCCACCATGCGCTGGATCGTTCTAAGCCTCGTCTTTGTCCTGGCCGGGATGCCTGTCGTCCAGGCCACAGAGGCCTGTTGCCTCGAACGGCCGGCGCCACCGACACAGCCGACACACACCGAGGCGAGTGCCCAGGCCGATCAACCGCCTTGCCACGCGCTGGTCAGCGCCGTCGCCGAGGTGGATGGACCTGAGTTGCCTCACGCCGATTGCGCACAGGGCGCAGCCTGTATGAGCGGCGTGCTCGCGGGGGCTGTCGTCCCGCTCTGGAACCTCGCAGCGCCCCTGGCCGACTCGCCGCGGCGTGCCGGTACTCGCGCCACGCGTGACGGGATCACGGCTGATCTCATCCGACCTCCCAGTCTGACCTGACGGTCACCGCACCCACGAGGTGCGGCGCTTACGCCTGTCCGGAATCCGCACCGGACCGGCTTCGGGCCGTTCGCACGGCCGATCCAGTCAGGACTCAACATGATTGACAGAGACTTCGATGGCGCCTGGTGGCGTCTGGCTTTTTTGCTGTTGTGCAGCCAGCCCCTGCTTGCGCAGGCCTGGACGGCGCAGGCGCTGGTTGACGAAACCCTGGCCGCCAATCCTGGTGTGGACGCCCTGCAGCAGGCTGTCGCCGCCGCGGCTTGGCAGGTCGAGCCGGCCGGTGCCCTGGACGATCCGCAACTAACCTACGCCATCGCGCCACGGTCCGTGGACGCGGCGGGCATCGATCCGGGCCATATCGTGGGTGTTGCCCAGCCGCTGCCCTGGCCGGGTAAGCGAGCGGTACAACGCAAGGCGGCCGAATCCAACGTTCGCGTCGCAGAGTCAGATCTGCGGGCACTGCGGCTGGCGCTGTCGGCCACAGCCCGTCAGGCCTACGCCGAGCTGCACTACCTGCATGGCGCCCTGCGAATCAATGCCGAGCAGCAGCAGCGGCTTACCGAGCTTCAACAGGCCACGTCGGGCCGTTATCGGGCGGGCGCCGGGTCTCAGCATGCGCTGCTCCGCGCCTCAACGCGGCTGGCCGAGCGCCGCCGCCAGGCGCTGGAGTTCACCGCGCGGCGTCGCATGGTGGAGGCGAGGGTGAATGCCATGCGCAATCGTCCCATCCATTCGAGCGTGCCCCGGCCCAGCGGCTGGTCCACCCTGCCTGCGCTGCCGCCCATCGCAGCACTCGAGGGCGCGTTGCGGCAGTCCAATCCGCGCCTGTTGAAACTGCAGGCCCAGGGTAGAACGGCGCAGCTGAATCGTGAACTGGCGGCGCTGGCGTACAAGCCTGACCTCCGGCTGACCGCGAACTATCTGGGGACCTTGCCGCGGTCGGAGTACCGAACCCAGGTCGGGGTGATGCTGAATCTGCCCCTGGGTCAATCCAAACGCCGCGCGGCCGAGGCCGCCGCCGATGCACGAATCGCCGGGCTGGAGGCCGAACAGCGGCAGCAGGTTCAGCACCTGGTCGCGGCGCTGGCCGAGCAGGTGGCCGCCGACCGTGCCGCCGCGCAGATGCTGCAGCTTTATCGAGGCGATCTGGTGCCTCTGGCGCGTCAGACGCTGGAGGCCGCGATGGCCGACTATGCCAGCGGGCGTGGCGATGTAGATGCTGTCATCAATGCCGAGGAGGGCCTGTTGCAGGCGCGAGTGGGCCGCCTGGCTGCGGAGGCGCGCCAATGGAAGCACCGCGCCCGTATCGCGCGCTTAACCGGTGGGATGCTGGACGAACAGCTGCTAGGGGAGACCGGATCGTGAACACCTATCAACGTTGGATTGTGCTGATCGCCGTGCTCATGGCCGCTGTGGTCGGTTACTCGCTGGGGACGTTTCGCGCCCCTGAGCCAGGCACCGAGGCGATGCGGTCCGGCGCCGGAGGCGGCGACGGGCCTTGCGAGGGGGCACCAGCCGAGTACTGGGTGGCGCCAATGGACGCCAGCTATCGGCGCGACGGTCCCGGGAAGTCGCCGATGGGCATGGATTTGGTGCCCGTTTGCGGCGGGGGCTCCGGTCAGAGCGTCGATGTTCAGATCGAGCCGGCCGTCGTTCAGCATTTGGGGATACGCAAGGCCGTCGTGCGGCGGGAGCGTCTGGCGCCCACCATTCGTGCCAGCGGTGTCGTGGCGCTGGATGCCGATAGCCTGAACATGGTGCATAGCCGTGCGGCTGGCTGGCTGGAGCAGCTGGGGGTTTCGACGGTGGGTGAGCGCGTGCAGCCCGGTGACTTGCTGTTCTCGTTGTTCTCTCCGGATCTGTTGGCGGCTGAGCGCGAATACCTCAGCGCCCGAGGGCACCGCGCGTTACGGGAGGCCGCCGCCGACCGGCTGCTGGCCCTGGGCTACACGCGCGCGCAGATCGCAGCGCTGGCGCGCCGAGGCTCAGCGAGGGAGCGGAGCGACCGCCACGCGCAGGCACCCTGGGTGGTTGCCTCGCTGGATGCGCGCCCCGGCCAGTTCGTCACGCCCGGGAGCATGGTCATGACGCTGGCCCGGCTCGACCGTGTGTGGATCTATGTGGACGTGCCCGAGCGACAAGCCGCCCGACTCAGGCCCGGACTGGCCGCCGCTGCAACGGTGCAGGCATGGCCCGGGCGGCAATGGACCGGCCGGGTGGACCTCGTGATGCCTGAGGTCGACGCCTCGACCCGCACGCAGCGGGCGCGTCTGGTGTTCGACAATCCAGACGAGCAGCTCGTGCCGGGCATGTTTGCCGACGTGACGCTGACCCCGGAGCCCGATGCCTCGATGCTGACGGTGCCAACACAGGCCGTGATCCGAACGGGCCAGGGTGATCGCGTGGTGCGCGTGGCAGCGCCTGGCCAGTACGACATTGTTCCCGTCACCACCGGGCTGAGCACCGAGGGGCGGACCGCGGTGCTAGAGGGTTTGGCGGCCGGCGATCAGGTTGTGATCAGCGGTCAGTTCTTGATCGATTCCGAGGCCAATCTGGATGCCGAGACGCTACGCCTGCGAGCCCGTCAGCGGCCGGCTGGCCGGGCCCGGGCGATCGTCCGCGAGGTGAACGTCGCCGATGGCACGGTTCGCCTGGAACACGGGCCGCTTGAACCGCTTGGCGAGACCGGCCTGTCCATGCCAGGGATGACCATGTCGTTTGATCTGGGTGCGGGACTGGACCCGGCAGCATGGTCCCCGGGGGATCGGGTCGAGGTTCGGGTCGAGCGGCAGGGCGCCGCGCGCTATGTGATCACCGAGATCGACGCCAGGTCGGCAGCGCCGATGGATCACGGCGAGATGGGCCATGGTGAGATGGGCCATGGTGAGATGGACCATGGTGAGATGGACCATGGTGAGATGGACCATGGTGAGATGGACCATGGTGAGATGGACCATGGTGAGATGGACCATGGTGAGATGGACCATGGTGAGATGGACCATGGTGAGATGG
>NZ_QEQK01000019.1 GCF_003151135.1 Abyssibacter profundi | reverse complement strand
TCAGATCGGGTCGTCAGCATGCTTGAGCATCGTCAGTGGTCGCCAGAGCAAATCGCAGAAAAGCTGAAACGGGAACACCCGGACGATCCGTCCATGCACGTGAGCCACGAGACGATCTATTCGTGGGTCTACGCCCAGCCGAGAAACCCGGGGCGGTTCACCTGAGTCGGGCGACAGCGGCACTGCGTTCCCGATTGCCGCCTTATTCATCTGCTTCACCAGGCAACTTGAGCAAGCGCTCGCTCCTCCAAACCCTCACAACGCGGACCTTCTTAGCTTCACATTTGCACACGATGCGAAATGGCGGATGAATGAGTTCCCGCAGATACTTCTGGCCGAATTCTGGAACTATTCTGCCCATGTCTGGATTGTCGTGAACGGCTTCGACTCGTTCAAAGATTTCCGACACCAACCGCCGACCGACCTCCGGCACCAACTCACCTTCATACCAAGTCTGAATTTCCTCAAGATCCCGAACGGCGGACTCAGCGAACGTGACGGAATCCTTTTCCACCAGCCTATAGCCCTAACCGTGTTCTTGCTTCCTTCAAGGAGACCTCATTGCCTGATTCAAGGTCGTTGAGCCCTGCCACTACGGCACGCATAAAGGCGCGCTCTTCCTCCGCCGCCTCAAAATCGCCAACGGACTGCACAACAGCCACCCCGCGGCCGCGACTGGTAAGTAAGGTTGGACGGTGGGCCTTGGCAACGTGCTTGACGACCTTGCCGGGGTTGACCTTCAGGTCTGTGAGAGGAACCACGTCTTCTGAGAACTTGATGGCCATGCTGCTTCCTGATCAGAATTTGACGACCTGATGATAGCACCTGTTAGAAGGTGCTGTTTAGGGAGGCCTGTTTAGCTACGCAGGGAGTTAGGGATGAAGTTGGCTTTCTGTCGCCCAACGCCTGAGCTCACCCGCAGCCCGAAGGGCCAAGGAGCGCAGCGACGCAGCCTGCGAAGCAGGTGTCGGGTGCAGCGATTTGTTGGGTGCGTTCAGCGATCACCACAGATCTCGTGTAATCGAACTACTGCTGGGGAGTTATTACCGCCCAAGCTAAGGACAACTTCGATTGCATCAAAATCTGCATTCGGATTGAACGAGTAGTACGTGGCTGCGCCGTTACCACTTATGTTGCCGTTGACCGTGAACTCGCCATTGGTTCCAACGGTGTTGTTCACACCGCCGAGATAGGTTTGAAACCGAATTCCGATGTTCTCGTACTGCCCGGCTGGAAACTGCGCAAGGGCTCCGGCATTTCCACCGCTGTTAAACACCGTACCCGCCGGTGCCGTGGCCCTGACAGTGGCTTGGCCGGACCCACCAGGCGCAAACCGTACTTCAACGAATGTGCCTCCGTTGTCATCCGCCACTGCCGAAAAGTTGCTCGACGAGCAATCTGGACAGTTGCCCTGCGTTGTGCCGCCGAGAAAGTGCGCTAAACAGAAATCGGCACCTGCAGAATCTGAGCCGCCACCGCCACCGCAGGCGGTGAGCACAAGCGAAAAAAGCGAGGAAAGAACAATGCGATTAAACGGCACGAGTTTGCTCCCACGTTGTATGGCTCTCAAGACCGCTAACGGATTCCGACGACGAATCCGGACATGATCATAAGCACCCAACGCCTGAGTTTACCGGCGTGCGTGGAGCGCAGCGGAGCGCACGTCCGGTTGAACGAATTGTTATGCCGCTGCCGCAAAAGGATTACCAATGGAAACAGTTATCGGGTGGTTTCTTGCTGGAATGGGATTCAGCCTTGGCGTGTTAGCAGGCGCATTTCTGAACATGCTTGCGACAAAGCAGGGACGAAACGAGATTAGGGCGGAACACCGCGCCACGCTGGACTTGCTGGAAAGGAAGTGCATCGGTGTCGAGAGAGTTGCATTTGCAATTGAGTGCATGACGCGGAATGAGCGCGAAGAAGATGCGGCATAACGCTTATTGGATGGAAAATGGCGACCTAATCCCCTGCGGCTGGGCCACCTAATACGCCCAAATAGTTTGTAACTCTTTGAATTCACACGACTCTACTCTATAGATGTGGTCTCGAGCGGGCTAAGATGCTGCCATTGGCCACCTAATACGACACGAGATGCGACCTTTGACTGAGAGGCAGCTGCTCGGGTGTCCGGCATGTCGCGCATTATCCGTAGTGGGTCGATAGGTTCATAGCGCTCTCGGTGGCCATGTCGTCATCACAACCTAGATTATTAGATCAGCTGCGTCACGCTCTACGTGCGCGGCATTATTCTTACCGTACCGAGCAAACATATACGCAATGGGTTCGGCGGTACATCATTTTCAATGATAAGCGGCATCCACGTGAGATGGGCAAGGTCGAGATCGAGGCCTTTCTCACCCACCTTGCGGTCTCGCGCCGAGTGTCTGCCTCTACTCAGAACCAGGCCATGTCTGCCATCTTGTTCCTCTATCACCACGTGTTGGAGATGGAGCCGGAATGGTTAACGGACGTAGTCCGCGCGAAGCCCTCACGTCGCGTTCCGGTCGTGCTGTCACGGGATGAGGTCAAGCAGCTACTCGCTCAGTTGTCGGGGCCTCAGTACCTGGCTGCAGGCCTGATGTATGGGGCCGGCCTGCGCTTGATGGAGACGCTGCGGCTGCGGGTGCATGACGTAGATTTTGCCTACGCGCAAATTACTGTCCGAAGTGGCAAGGGGAATAAGGACCGAGTGGTGCCTCTGCCTAGTCGGCTTGTGGCGGCTCTAAAAGCACAGATCGCAGCGGCTTTGGCGATGCACGTAACAGATATCGAGGCTGGGTATGGGCGAGTTTGGCTACCCAACGCGCTAGCGCTCAAATACCCCAACGCGGAGCGTCAGGCGGGGTGGCAGTACGTGTTTCCAGCTGCCGCACGCAGTGTTGATCCGCAAAGTGGGATTGTTCGGCGTCATCACCTTGATCGATCATGGATGCAGAAATCGATGAAGCGCGCTGTTGCCCTTGCGGGCTTGCGCAAGCGTGCAACCTGCCACACTTTGCGCCACTCCTTCGCGACACATCTGCTGGAGTCAGGTGCCGATATTCGCACTGTTCAAGCAGTGCTTGGCCACAAGGACCTGAAGACAACTCAGATCTATACCCACGTGCTCGAGAGAGGTGGATTTGGGGTGCGTAGTCCACTGGATCATCTGTAGGCGTGCGCGTCACCTCACGGGCATGAGGTCACACCTACAGTGTTCTGGCAGATTGTCAGCCACGGGTGGATTGATACGACCTTGCACCCTCAGTCCGGCACGGCATCCACGTCGCTACAGCATCCCATCGCACGGGAACAGGATGCAGTGTGGTGATGGCTCCGCCCAAATGAACGGTATTGCGTCGTATCTTGGCTTACCCGAAGAGGGGTTGCTGCCCTTTGCCCAGTAAGTCGCGCACAGGTCCAAAGCTGCGCCGGTGGACGGGTGTGACGCCCAGGCGCCGGAGTGCGTCGAGATGCGCGGCGGTGGGATACCCCTTGTGGCGAGCTAGCCCATAGCCCGGGTAGGTTTTGTCCAAGGTGACGAGCTGTCGATCTCGCGTCACTTTGGCAAGAATCGAGGCTGCGCTAATCGCCGGCTCCACCGCATCGCCGCCGATGACAAGCGTGGTCGGACAGTCCAGCCCGGGGGAGCGATTACCATCAACCAGCGCTTGGGTTGGCGCTGGGCTCAGCTGCTCGACTGCGCGTCGCATGGCCAGCAAGGACGCCTGCAGGATATTCAGGCTGTCGATCTCCTGCACGCTCGCCTCGGCGATGGCCCAGGCCAGAGCGCGCGCCTGAATCGTTTCGAACAAGGCCTCACGCCGACGTTCGGTGAGCTTCTTGGAGTCGGCCAGTCCTTCGATGGGTTGGTCGGGGTCGAGAATCACCGCCGCTGCAACAACCGGCCCTGCTAACGGCCCGCGGCCGACCTCATCAACACCTGCCACGCGCTCCGTGGTCACCCCAGCAGCTCCACAATGGCATCGGCAGCCTCTTCATCGGCATTGCGCTGCAAGGCCTTGTGCACGGCCGCGAACTGTCGCGTCTGGGCCTGGGCATACGCGGGGCGCTGTAGCAGTAGACGCACCGCACCCGCCAATGCCTGCGGTGTGGCGGCACCCTGCAACAACTCCGGAACAGCCGGGTCGTCAATGAGCAGATTGGGCAATGCGACATGCGGCGACTTGAGCAGCCCCAGGTCCAGCATCAGCCAGGCTGTTAAGGCATTGGTGGCGTAAGCGACGACCATCGGTCGCTGGACCAGCAGAGTCTCCAAGGTCGCGGTGCCGGAGGCAATCAGCACGGCATCGGCTGCCGCCATGGCCGCCTGTGATTGGCCGTCGACGACGGTGAGCGCCAGCGGCGACCCGGCAACCAGCGCATCCAGTCGTTCCCGCGCCTTCGCATTGGCGGCCGGTAGGATGCAATGCAGATCGGGCATGTCACGGGTCAGCCGCTCCGCAGCCTGCAAGAACAGCGGTGCGAGCCGGTCGATCTCGCTGCCGCGGCTACCGGGCAGCAAAGCCAGCACGGGGCCTTGATCCGGCAACCCCAAGGATTGTCGAGCCGCAGCGGGATCGGGGTCGGCGGCAATCTGATCCGCCAGCGGATGCCCGACAAACCGGACCGGTATTCCGCTGTCTCGGTAGAAGGCGGCCTCGAATGGGAACAAGGTCAGCATCAAATCGACCGACTCGGCAATGTGCTTAACCCGCCCCTGCCGCCAGGCCCAAACCGACGGGCTGACATAGTGCACCGTCGGAATGCCCCGGGCGCGCAGGCGTTTTTCCAAGCCCAGATTGAAGTCTGGTGCATCAATGCCCACGACCACATCGGGTTTGCGGGCCAGGATTTGTTCGATCAGCCTGCGCCGGAATTTCACCAGTCGTGGGACTTCCTTCAGCACCTCGACCAGACCCATGACCGACAAGGTCTCGATGTCCGCGAGCGATTCGCAGCCAGCCGCGGTCATGCGTGGCCCGGTGACACCAAAGGCCTGGAGATCAGGCACACGGCGCGAAAGGGCCTGGACCAGGCCCGCACCGAGAATGTCGCCGGAGGCTTCCCCGGCAATAATGGCGATCCGCATGGCGTGACGCGAGGTGAAGGCTTGCTAGCGCTGCAAGCCGCGCTGCGAGGCTTCGATAAATTCGATCATCGAGGCGACGTGCTCGTCATCCTGCTGCTCGCGCAAGGCCGCGACGGCGTCTGGCAGGCGGAGCTCCTTGCGGTAAATCGTCCGGTAGGCCTCCTTGATGCGACGAATCGCGTCCCGGTCGAAGCCCCGGCGTTGCAGCCCACGGGTATTGATGCCACGTGGCACCGCCGGATTGCCATCCACCAGCACAAACGGGGGCACATCACGATCCAGCCCGGAGGCATAGCCCGTGAAGCTGTGCGCTCCCATTCGGCAGAACTGGTGGATCAGCGTGAAGCCGCCCAAGATCACCCAGTCGCCAATGTGCACATGACCGGCGAGGCTGGCGTTATTCGCAAAGATGGTATGGCTGCCGATCTGGCAGTCATGGGCCACATGGCAGTACGCCATGATCCAGTTGTCGCTGCCGATGCGGGTGGTGCCGTCTTCCTTGAGCGTGCCCCGGTTGATGGTCACGTTTTCACGGATGACGTTGCGGTCGCCGATGAGCGTCCAGGTGTTGTCGGACGGCTTGGCCGTCATGTCCTGCGAGATCTCACCCACCGAGGCGAACTGGAAGATCTGGTTGTCTTCCCCGATGCGGGTCTGGGCCCCGATCACGACATGCGGACCGATACGCGTGCCCGCGCCGATTTCCACATCGGCCCCGATGATGCTGTACGGGCCGATGTCGGCGGTGTCGTGAATCTGCGCGCTGGGCTCGACGATGGCCGTGGGATGAATACTCATTCGACGACGGACTTGGCTGCACACATGAGATCGGCCGTGCACACGGTCTGGTCATCGACCCAGGCACGTGCCTCGAACTTCCAGATCTCCCGCTTATGACGGATCACCTTGGCTTCCATCATCAGGCGGTCGCCGGGCGACACGGGGCGCTTGAAACGCGCCTTGTCGATGCCGGCGAAATACAAAATGATGCCGTCCGATGCGCGTACCCCGGTCACATGCGACACCAGCAGGCCGCAGGTTTGCGCCAGCGCCTCCAGGATCAGCACGCCAGGCATGACCGGCACCTGGGGAAAGTGTCCGGGGAAAAAGGGTTCGTTGTAGGTCACGTTCTTGAACGTGACCAGCCGTTCCTGCCCATCGAATTCGACCACGCGGTCGACCAGAAGAAACGGGTACCGATGCGGTACCAGCTTCAGAATATCGTTAATCGTGCTTTCGCCCGCCACTGATCTGCTACCCCGCCCTGTCCTGCCTGTCCGTCGGGATGCTCAGGCACCCGATTCGAGTTGTTTGACCCGGTCTTCCAGCTTGCCCAAGCGACGCAGCCGTGCAACCTGCTTGCGCCACTCACCACTGGTGGCGACCGGCCAACCGGAGGAGTACGTGCCGGGCTCGCGAATCGAGCGAGTCACCAGCGTCATTCCGGTAATCATCACCTTGTCGGTGATCTCGAGGTGACCGGCCACACCCACGGCACCTCCGAGCATGCAATAAGACCCGATCGTGCTGCTGCCGGCAATGCCCACCTTGGCCGCCAGCGCACTGTGGTCGCCGATTCGCACGTTATGGGCGATTTGCACGAGGTTGTCGATCTTGACGTCATCTCCGATAACCGTGTCTTCGACGGCGCCACGGTCGATGGTGGTATTGGCGCCGATCTCGACATCGTCGCCCACCCGCACGGTTCCCAGCTGCGGCACCTCGATCCAGCGGCCTGCATCCATGGCCAAGCCGAAGCCGCGGCTACCGACCACGACGCCGGGATGCAGACGACAGCGCGCGCCAATCACCACACCCTCTTCGAGCGTGACATTGGGCCCTAGCTGGGTTTGCGCGCCGATGCTGACATCGCGGCCGATCACGGCATTCGCGCCGACGCTGACGCCGTCACCGAGCCGGGCACCTGCGGCGACGACCGCACCGGCGGCCACGCTCACGCCGGCACCCAGGCTGGCGCCTTCATCGATAACAGCGCGGGCGTGGATGCTGCCCTGGGCATCGGGTGCCGGCACGAATTCGGCGGCAACCCGTGCGTAGGCAACGTAAGGGTCCTGCGCCACCAGGCCAGGCGTGGACAGGTCGGACGCGTCGGCTTCGGCGACGATGACCGCGCTGGCTGCGGTTTGACTCAGATGGCGGCGATAGTGCGGATTGGCGAGAAAGCTGATCCCACCGGCCCGGCCATTGGCCAGGGTGCAGACCCCGTCAATCTCGACGTCGCCGTCGCCCACCAGCTCCAGGCCGTAGCGCTCAGCCAGCGTCCGCAGTCGAACGGCCAAGTGACCGGATCCCTACTTCGCGTTTTCCAGACGGCGCAGCACCTGCCCCGTCACGTCCACGGCGTCACTGGCGTAGACCGGATCCTGCAGGACCAGATCGTACTTGCCTTCGGTGGCCACGGCCTCGATCACTTCGGAAATCTGGTTCATCAGCTGCTGGGCCAGTTCCTTTTCACGGGCGGCGACATCCTCACGGAACTTGCGCTCCGAGTAGTTGAAGTCGATGCGGCGCGTGTTGAGGTCCTTTTCCGTACGGGCCCGCTCTGCTGCGCTCATCACATCAGCATTGCGCTTGAAGGCCTGCAGGTCTTCGGACAGCTGCTTGCCCTGCTGCTCCAGTTCCTTGGCGCGACGCTCGAAGTCGGCCTTCATCTGGGCTTCCATCTTCTTGTACTGCGGCGATTCCTTGATCAGTCGCTGGGACTGAATGGTCGCGATGCGGATCTCTGCCAGGGCCGTGCTGCTCCAGGCAACACCGGCAATCAGAAGAGCGAGAATCGTGGTGATCTGTTTCATGAGATTTGGACGGTTGGTCGAATCGAGTTGGACACCAGGCCAGCTGGCGTGTCTTAGAAGCCTGTACCGAAGTTGAGCTGGAAGCGATCCAGTTCATCGCCCTGCTCGGGACCGACAGGAATCGCGTAACTCAGATCCAGCACGCCAAGAAACGGCGTGAACCAGGTGTAAGCGATGCCGTAGGAACTGCGAAGTTCGCCGGTCTCGAAATCATCGACTTCATTAAAAACGTTGCCGATGTCGTAGAACACGGACAGGCGCGTGCTCTTATTGTCGGTTTCCAGAGGCGTCGGAATGATCAGCTCGTTCTGCGCGTATATGCGGAACTTGCCACCAAAGGGATTATTGAACAGGTTGCGCGGCGTATCACGCGGCCCCAGCGTGCCGTCACGATAACCACGGACCGAACGAGAGCCCCCGGCGAACAGGCGCTCGTAGGGCGGAATCAGGTCGGTATCGCCGTAGCCATCCGCCACACCCACGGACGCATTGATCTCGCCAAACAGGCCCTTGTAGATCGGAACGTACTGCTGGAAGTTGTAGAAGGCCTTGAACACCTGCAGATCGCTACCCGGCACCGTCAGGTCCAGGGTCAGGCGATGCAGCGCACCGCGTGTCGCGAAGATGGTGCGGTTGCGCGTATCGCGGATGATGCCGGTGCGCAGTTCCAGGTTGTAGAACTTCGTCCCTTCGGCGACCACGAACTCCAGCACCTCATTGGAGGTGATGTTCTGATTGGCAAAGGTTTCGATGGTCACCGCTTCCAGACCGCCGCCGAGGCGAATGGATGTGTACTCGGACAGCGGGAACCCATAGGTCAAAGAGGCCGTAGCCGTATTGGTGTCGAAACCGGAACTAAAGCGCACGACCTGCTCAGACTCACGGTAACGCAGATCAACCGTTCGGCTAATGCCCTCGGGCGTTGCGTAAGGATTGGTCCAGCTACCTGCGATGGAGCGGGAGAACTCATTCGACTCCACGGAGGCGCTGACCCGATTCCCCGTGCCCAGGAAATTGGAGTGCGTGACGCTGCCGGTCAGCAGAAAGCCCTGTGAACCCGAGAAGCCGACACCCAACTGCACCGAACCCGGAGGCCGTTCGGTAATCTCGAAGATCACATCGACCAGGTCATCGGTGCCCGGCACCGGCTGCGTTTCCACGGTGGCGTCCTCGACGAATGCCAGGCGAGCCAGACGGATGCGCGAGCGCTCGACCGCAGCCCGCGAGAACACGGCGCCCTCGAACTGACGCATTTCGCGGCGCAGCGTTTCGTCTTGCGTCTTCAGGTTGCCGGAGAAGTTGATCCGCCGGACGTAGACGCGTGAGCCCGGATCGACGTACATGCTCAGCTTGACGGTCCGATCATCCTCGTTCAGCTCGGGGAGCGGGCGCACATCGGCAAAGGCATAGCCGAAGTTCGACAAGGCGTCACTGATGCGCTCGGCACCTTCCGTCGCTTCCTTGCGCGAGAAAGTATCCCCCGCATCCAGCAGCACCAGGCGTCTCAGGTAGTCCTCATTGAGGATGAGATCGCCGGCAAACTCCAGCGAAGACACCGTGTAGGTCTGCCCTTCGCTGACGTTGATCGAGACGTAGATGTCTTTCTTGTCTGGCGTCAGCGCCACCTGCACCGAGTCCACATTGAACTTCAGGTAGCCACGGTCCAGGTAATACGACGACAACGCTTCCAGATCGCCCAGCAGCTGCTGCTTGGAGTAGCGATCGGAGCGTTGGAAGAACTTGAAGACGTTGCTGGCTTCGAGCTTGAAGGTATCCAGCAATTCCGCGTCGCTAAAGGCCTCGTTGCCAACGATGTTGATCTGCTCGATCTTGGCGACACGCCCTTCGGTCACCTTGACCAGAATGCTGACACGGTTATCGGAGACCTCCTCGACTTCGGTCTCGACCTTCACGTCGTAGTAGCCGTTGGCGTAGTACTGACGGGTCAGTTCCTGCTGCACCTGATCAAGAATGACTCGACGGAACAGCTCGCCCTGCTTGAGGCCCGCCGACTCCATGGCCTCGTCGACTTCCTCGCCCTTGATCTTTTTGTTGCCCTCGATTTCAAACGAGGCAATCGCCGGACGCTCTTCCACGTAGATGAGCAGCGTGTCGCCGTCGCGACCCAGGGCCACGTTCTCGAACAAACCGGTCTGGTAGAGCGAACGAATCGCCTGCTGACCGGTGCGATCATTCAGCTCGTCACCATTGGTCACGGGCAGATAGGTCAGGATCGTGCCGATTTCCAGGCGCTGTAGCCCCACGGCCTGGATGTCTTCGATGACAAAGCTTTCGTAGGCAGATGCCGCTGCGGACAGAAGGCATGCAACAAGTGCCCCCAGGATCCGTGATGTCACGGTTCGCATGATGATTCGTACTCGGATTTATCCAATGAGCCGGCTGATATCGTTATAGAAGGCGAGGCTCATCAACATGAATAGAAGCAGCAGCCCAATCTGCTGGCCGGCCGCCTGAACGGATTCGGAGATCGGGGAGCCCTTCACCAATTCGACGAGATAATACAGCAGATGCCCCCCATCCAACACGGGCACCGGCAGCAGGTTCAGAACACCCAGGCTAACCGAGACAATGGCCATGAAGCTCAGGAAGGTCACAATGCCAGCCTGCGCCGAATAGCCGGCATATTCGGCGATGTGAATTGGGCCCGAAACATTCTTGACCGATACATCACCGGTGATCATGCGGCCGATCATCCGCAGGGTCAGCCAGGACATGCGCCAGGTCTGGGACGCCGCCTCGGCCACCGCGGCCAACGGCCCGTAGCGCACCTGCACCCGCAGCGCGTCGTAAAAGCCGTCAGGAATCTGCGGGCCAGCTCCCAGGTATCCGTAGCGCCCGCTGTCGTCCTCTCGCTGCTCCAGCCGGATGGTCCGGTCGAGCGTCTCGCCCCCGCGCCGCAGCGACACGTCAACGGCCTCGCCGGGATGCGCCCGCACCCAGTCACGCATTTGCCGCCAGGTCTCGAAGGACTGACCATCCATCGACAGGATCTGATCGCCTGACTGCAGGCCGGCACGGGCTGCGGGCAAATCGGCTACCACCTCGCCAATCACCGGTGGCACTTCGAACGCGGGCGGTGTCAGCCCCAGCGTCTCAAATAAACGCTGCGGATCGGCGCTGACCCCCGATAAATCCAGGGTTGTGGTCTGGGCAGCACCCGCAGCCGTCTGCACCTCAACGGGTACGGGTTTGCCGCTGAGGGCGACCTCGATCAGCCGGGGGCGGAGCTGATCCCAGCTCTGGATGCGCTCGCCACCCACCGAGGTGACGACCATGCCCTGCTCCAGACCGGCTTGATCAGCCAGCGTGCCATCGGCCACCGGGCCCAGTTCTGGGCGCAGCGCGGTGGAGCCGATGACGAACACCAGCCAGTAGGCGGCAATGGCCAGAATGAAGTTGGCGCCCGGCCCCGCCGCCACAATGCAAATCCGCTTCCAGACGGGTTGCACGTTGAACGCTGCAGGCCGGTCACTTTCGGCCACCGGCCCCTCGCGCTCGTCCAACATTTTGACGTAGCCACCCAACGGAATAGCCGAGATGGCGTACTCGACCCCCGTGCGGGGTGACACGCGCGACCAGATCGGTCGCCCGAAACCAATGGAATAGCGCAGCACCTTGACGCCGAGCTTGCGCGCCACCCAGAAGTGCCCGAACTCGTGAAACGCCACGAGAGCGCCGAGTGCAACGATGAACGCGATGGCGGAAACCAGCACGCTGCTGAAAGGGAGATCAAGCATGCTGCCTTCGACCCTCGCACCGTCCGATTAATTCCCCGGCGACCCGACGAATGTCCTGGTCCAGCGCCACGATGTCGTCCACGTCGCCTGGACAGGGCATGACCGCTGTCTGATCCAGGGTGTTGGCAATCACCTCGGCAATGGCTGTGAATCCCACGCGCCCGTCCAGAAAGGCCTGCACCGCCACCTCGTTGGCCGCATTGAGCACCAGCGGTGCGGTGCCGCCAGCGGACAGCGCATCTTGCGCCAGGCGCAGGCAGGGAAACCGCTCCAGATCCGGGCTGCGGAAATCCAGCGGACCCGCCGTGACCAGATCCAACGGAGCCACCCCGCCATCCATGCGTTCGGGCCAGGCCATGCCATAGACAATCGGGGTTCGCATGTCTGGCTGTCCCATCTGCGCGAGCACGGAGCCATCGTCCATGCGCACCATGGAATGCACGACACTTTGCGGATGGATGATCACGCGAATCTTGTCCGGCGGCAGGTTGAATAGCCACGCGGCCTCGATGACCTCCAGCCCCTTGTTCATCATCGTGGCCGAATCCACGCTGATCTTGCGCCCCATCTCCCAGTTGGGGTGTGCGCAGGCATCATCAGGTGACATGCCGGGCAGCCGCGACAAAGGGGTCTCCAGGAACGGACCACCGGAGGCCGTCAGCAGAATCTCGGTGACCCCGGGCAGCGCGGCACCGCAGCGATAGTCACCAGGCAGACACTGGTAGATCGCGTTGTGCTCGCTGTCGATCGGCAGCAGATCCGCCCCGCTCTCGGCCACGGCATCCATCAGGAGCTGGCCGGCCATCACCAGCGACTCCTTATTGGCGAGCAGCACGCGTTTGCCACGGCGTGCGGCCGCAAGCGTCGGCAGCAGTCCGGCTGCGCCGACAATCGCGGCCATGACCTGATCCGCGGCTTCGTGCTCGGCAACGGCCAGCAGGCCCGCCGCCCCGGTCGCCACTTCGGTTGGCAGCTGCAGATCCCGCAATCGGGCAGCCAGGGTGGCCGCCGCCTGGGGATCCGCCATGGCGGCTAGCGCAGGCCGGTGGCGCTGGCAGATCGCCAACATTCCCTCGACGTCGTGGCGTGCAGAGACCGCGACACAGCGAAACCGGCCGGGGTGGCGTTCAATCACATCCAGGGTGCTGGCACCGATGCTCCCGGTCGCTCCCAGAATGGCAATCCCGGTGGTCATGCTCCCAACCAGCGAAGGCCCAGTGCCAGCACGGGTGCAGCCGCAAACAGGCTATCCAGCCGATCCAGAATGCCCCCGTGCCCGGGCAGCAGCTGGCCCGTGTCCTTCACGTTGGCCTGCCGCTTGAACATGCTGATAGAGAGATCCCCGACCACCGAAAACGCCACCGCCACAAGACAGACCAGCACGAAGCCGGGCAGGCCCCAGGCACCAGTCGGCAGCAGGAACAAGCCGGTCAGCACGGCGATGAGCCCGGCAGCCACGAAGCCGCCAACAAACCCTTCCCAGGTTTTGCCGGGGCTGATGCTGGGCGCCAGCTTACGGCGGCCGAAGCGATGACCTGCGAAATAGGCACCGGTATCTGCGGCCCAGACCAGCGCCAGCAGCAACAGCACATGCAAGGGGCCTGAATACCCCGGGTGTCCGTGCAGCAGCATCACCGCGAGGTACGCCGGAATAAACATCAGCCAGCCCGACGCCGCCGCCGTTGCAGGCGAGACGCGCCCGTCGCGAAAAATCGCCGGGTAGGCCTTCAGCCAGCCTGCCGCGAAAACCCACCAGGCGCAGCCCAGCAACAAGGTGGCATCGACAATCAGGCTGCCCTTGTCCAGGCCAAAGGCGGCGATCAGCAAGGCGGCCGACACGGCCGTGAAGGTGGCATGCCAGGAGGTTTCGGTCAGCGCACTTAAGCGGACCCACTCCTCGGCCGCCAGCAGCAGCACCAGCGCGATGATGGCGCCAACAGCCCAGGCCGGACCGAACCAGATCAATGCCAGCGCAATCGGCGCCAGCACCACCGCCGTGGCAATCCGCTTCCAGAGCATTAGGAACTCGCCTCGAGCAGGCCACCGAATCGACGCTCGCGGTCTGCGAACCAATCCAATGCCTCGATCAGGGTCTGACCATTGAAGTCGGGCCAAAGCACCGGCGAGAAGTACAACTCGGTATAGGCGAGGTCCCAAAGCAGGAAATTGCTCACGCGCTGGTCTCCTCCGGTGCGGATGAACAGATCAGGGTCGGGCCAATCGCCCAGATCCCGGTACCGCCCGAGCAGGTCTTCATTGATATCGGATGGATTGACCTGCCCGGTCGCGACGTCCTGAGCCAGGCGCTTTGCGGCGCGTGCCAGATCGTCTCGGCCACCGTAGCCAACGGCGATGGCGAGCTGCAAGCGACTGTTACCGGCGGTTAGCGCCTCGGCCTTGGCCATACGCTCACGCAGCGCCGGCGCCAGTCGACCATGGTCGCCGATAAAGCGCAGCCTCACACCATTGTCATGCAGCTCGGCGACTTCGCGATCCAGTGCGCGCATGAAGAGCTCCATGAGCACACGGACCTCTTGCAACGGCCGCGACCAGTTCTCGCTGGAAAACGCGAAAACGGTGACATAACCCAGCTTGGATCGGATGCTTTGCTCGACGAGGGCCCGCAGGGCTTTGACGCCCGCCCGATGACCCGCGGTGCGGGGCTGCCCGCGTCGGCGCGCCCAGCGGCCGTTGCCGTCCATGATGACGGCGACATGTTGAGGAATAGACACGACGTTCGACGTCTGTTCCGGCACGAACAGCCGGTTCAGACGGCCATCATCTCCTCTTCCTTCGCGGCCAGCTTGGCATCGACCTTGGCCACATGCTCGTCGGTGATCTTCTGGATGTCCTGCTCGGAACGACGCAGATCATCCTCGGAGATCTCGCCCTCCTTCTGCAGTTCCTTCAGATCCGAGTTGGCATCGCGGCGCACGTTGCGAATGGCCACGCGGGCGCTCTCGGCTTCTGCGCGGACCACTTTGACCAGGTCACGCCGACGCTCTTCCGTCAGCGGCGGCAGCACGATGCGGATGACCGTGCCCGCGGTATTCGGATTCAGCCCCAGGTCCGACTTCATCAACGCCTTTTCGATGGGCGCGACCATGGTCTTTTCCCACGGCTGGATGGTCAGCGTGCGCGCGTCTTCGCTGGTGATGTTCGCGGCCTGCGACAGCGGCACTTCCGAGCCGTAATAGTCCACGGTCACATGGTCGAGCAGGCTGGGGTGCGCCCGCCCGGTGCGAATCTTGGTGAATTCCTGCTGCAGCACGTCAATGCTCTTGCTCATGCGCTGCGCAGCGTCTTTCAGGATGTCCTGGATCATTCGTTGGTCCCGTCTACCAGAGTGCCGACGCTGGTGTCGCCGGTCACGATTTTCATGAGGTCACCGTCCGCCGTCATGTCGTACACACGCAGCGGTACCTTGTGGTCCCGACACAGCACAATGGCCGTCTGGTCCATCACCTTCAGGCGTTGGTCCAGCACCTCGTCGTAAGACACACGATCGTAACGCGTCGCGGTGGGGTCACGCATGGGATCGGCGGTGTAAACACCATCGACCTTGGTGGCCTTGAGCATCAAATCCGCATCGATCTCGATGGCGCGCAGGCTGGCTGCGGAGTCGGTGGTGAAGAAAGGGTTGCCTGTCCCGGCGGCAAACACGACGACCCGGCCCTTCTCCAGGTGGCGGATCGCACGCCGGCGGATGTACTCCTCACAGACTTGGTTAATGCGAATCGCGGACATGACGCGCACCTTGCGGC
This sequence comes from Abyssibacter profundi, assembly GCF_003151135.1. NCBI lineage: Bacteria > Pseudomonadati > Pseudomonadota > Gammaproteobacteria > Chromatiales > Oceanococcaceae > Abyssibacter > Abyssibacter profundi. The sequence continues at coordinate 49,498 of NZ_QEQK01000019.1, read as the reverse complement.
CAGCCCGCTCGATGGCGTCCTGAAACGCCAGTGCGTTGATCACCGTCGCCAGCATGCCCATGTGATCGCCGGTCACGCGGTCCATACCGCCGCCCGCCAGTCCCTCGCCGCGGAAGATATTCCCGCCGCCCACCACAATGGCGACCTCGACACCGATGTCCATGACCTCGCAGACCTGGCGTGCGAGCTTGGAGAGCACCTCGGACGAGATCCCGAAATCGGAATCCCCCAGCAGCGCCTCGCCGGAAAACTTGAGCAGAATCCGCTTATGGACAGGTTCGGGCATCGACATCTCCAGTGGTTGAGCGGCGCTGGTCTGTTGCCCCGGCCCGGGCACGCCGCAGTTGGCCGGTGATTCCACCCGATTCTATCGGGCAAAAAAAGGCCCCGGAGTCCGGGGCCTTGACGTTCAGCCGTTAGGCCGAGGCGCGGGCCTGAGCCATCACCTCTTCAGCGAAGTTCGATTCTTCCTTCTCGATGCCCTCGCCCACCTCAAACCGGACGAAGCCGGTCACGCTGGCGCCCGCTGCCTTGAGCAGCTTGGCCACGGTCTGGTCGGGGTCCTTGACGAACGGCTGACCCAGCAGCGTGATCTCGCCCAGGTACTTGTTCAGGCGACCTACGATCATCTTTTCGATGATTTCCGGCGGCTTGCCGCTGTCGGCAGCCTGGGCCACCAGAATGTTCTTCTCGCGCTCGCGCACCTCGGCCGGCACATCATCAGCCGATACGAACTCCGGCTTGCTGGCTGCGACGTGCATGGCCAGATCGCGGGCCAGTGCTTCGTCACCGCCGCTCAGGCCAATGATCACGCCGATGCGTTCGCCGTGCAGGTAATGTGCGACCACATCGCCACCATCCAGCGTGGCGAAACGACGGATGTTGATGTTCTCGCCCACATTGGCGATCAGGTTGCGGCGACGCTCATCGAACGTCTCGCCGTCAACGCTGACAGAAGACAGGGCTTCGACATCCGCCACGTCACCACCGACCACGGCCTTGGCCGCATCGTCAGCCAGAGCGACCAGACCGTCGTTCTTGGCGACGAAGTCGGTTTCGCAGTTGACTTCAACAATGGCAGCACGCGTGCCATCAACGGCCACGCGAACAATGCCCTCGGCAGCCACGCGCGAGGCCTTCTTATCAGCCTTGGCCTGGCCTTCCTTGCGCATCTTTTCGATGGCGGCTTCGATGTCGCCATCCGTGGCCTGCAGCGCGCGCTTGCAGTCCATCATCGCGGCGCCGGAGCGCTCGCGCAGTTCTTTAACTTGTGCAGCTGTAATAGCCATTTCGACTCCGAAAGATTCGATCAGGACGCGGCAGGCGCGTCTTCGGTCACTTCAACGTATTCGTCGTTGCCCTTGGCAGCGCCCGTGGTCACGGTGCCACGGCCATCCAGCACCGAGTCGGCGATTGCGTTGGTGTAGACACGGATGGCGCGGATGGCGTCATCGTTGCCCGGAATCACGCAGGCCAGACCGTCCGGCGAGTTGTTGGTATCGACCACGGCGACCACGGGAATACCCAGCTTGCGGGCTTCTTCAACGGCGATCTTCTCGTAGCCAACATCGATAATGAACAGCGCGTCCGGCAGGCTGTTCATCTTCTGGATACCGCCGATGGAACGCTCCAGCTTTTCCATTTCGCGGCGCAGCTGCAGGCCTTCCTTCTTGGTCACGCGGTTGATGGAACCGTCTTCGACCATCTTCTGCAGCACTTCGAGGCGGCGGATGGACTGCTTAACCGTCTTGAAGTTGGTCAGCATGCCGCCCAGCCAGCGCTGGTTCACGTAAGGCATGTCACAACGCTCGGCCGCAGCCTGAATGTCTTCGCGGGCCGCACGCTTGGTGCCGACGAACAGCACCTTGCCGCCGTTGGCAGCCAGACGGCTGACGTAGCTGCAGGCATCCTTCAGGAGGGGCAGTGTCTCCTCAAGGTTAATAATGTGGATCTTGTTGCGGTGCCCGTAGATGTAAGGTTCCATCTGCGGGTTCCAGTAACGGGTGCGATGCCCGAAGTGCACGCCAGCTTCCAGCAGCTGGCGCATGGTGATATCAGCCATGTGGATTTCCTAAGTTGTACGGGGTTGGGCCTCCACGCTGCCCGCCACGCCGATCCCGCGAACGAGACACCCCGCATGACGTTGTATGGAGCGTGTGAGAAGTCAGATTGACCGCTAGACAATCGACACGAGAAGCGCCGAATTGCCTTTGCGGCGCGCGATTTATACCATAACGGCCTGAATGAATCCAAGCGCCCACCCGGGCGCTTTTTTACTCTGGACCCTGCATGCCTGTTTCGATCAAAACGCCCGAAGAAATTGATGCCATGCGCGTGGCTGGCGCGCTGGCCGCCGATGTATTGATGATGATCGGCGAGCACGTCAAACCCGGCGTCACCACGGGTGAGCTCGATGCCATCTGCCACGACTACATCGTCAATCAGCAGAAGGCGACGCCCGCACCGCTGGGCTATGGCGGCAGCGGTTCACGCCCGCCCTTCCCCAAGTCCATTTGTACGTCGGTCAACCATGTGGTCTGCCACGGCATTCCCGGCGACAAAAAGCTGAAGCGCGGCGATGCGCTCAATATCGACGTCACCGTCATCAAGAACGGGTTTCACGGCGACACCTCCAAAATGTTTTTTGTGGGCGAACCGACCGTGCGCGCCAAGCGCCTGGCCGAGGTCGCGCATGAATGCATGGTAGCGGGCATTGAACAGGTGCGGCCCGGGGCAACGCTGGGCGACATCGGCTCGGTGATTCAGCAGCACGCCGAATCCAACGGTTTTTCAGTGGTGCGCGAATACTGCGGCCACGGTATTGGCCGGGTCTTTCATGAGGACCCCCAGGTCTTGCACTACGGCCGGCCGGGCACCGGCATGAAGCTGAAGCCGGGCATGACCTTTACCATCGAGCCCATGGTTAATGCAGGGCGCAAGGAAACCCGGCTGCTACCGGATCAGTGGACCGTGGTCACCAAGGACCACTCCCTGTCCGCGCAGTGGGAGCATACGATTCTGGTGACAAACGATGGATTCGAAGTGTTGACGCTGCGCGACGGCGAAATTTAATGGAGTCCGATCCGGTTATCTTCGGCATTGAGGACGAGCCCGACGTCATCAGTGCGCGCAAGCTGGATAAGCGCCTGGCCGAGGCCGGCAGCGATGTCGCTGCCTTGCGCGATGTGCTGGCCTGGGGCCGCGATCTCGTCTCCACGAATTTTTATGCAGGGGTCTCCGCCCATGCACTGGTCCGCGCGAACACGCGCTTGATCGACCAGACCTTGGCGCACGTCTGGGCCCAGACACTGGGCGACGCAGCGGCAAGATTGGCCCTGGTGGCCGTCGGAGGTTACGGACGGGCGGAACTGTTGCCCCATTCCGACATCGACCTGCTGGTCCTGTATCCGGATGAAGGCCTTGGTTCGGCCGATCAGGTTCTGGAGCAGTTCCTCACCATGCTGTGGGACCTGCGGCTGAATGTTGGTCACAGCGTGCGCTCGGCCAAGGAGTGTCGCGAACAGGCCGGGGCCGACATCACCATCATGACCAACCTGATGGAAGCGCGACTGCTGGCCGGGGATTCGACACTGCACCGGGCCATGCAGACCCAGACCGGCACCGACAGTATCTGGCCCACGGATCGCTTTTTTGCCGCCAAGCAGGCCGAGCAGGTCGCGCGGCATGCCAAGTACGATGACTCCGGCTACAAGCTGGAGCCCAACGTCAAGGAGAGCCCGGGCGGGCTGCGCGACATCCACACCATTCTGTGGGTGGCCAAGCGCCAGTTTCCCGGTGCAACCCTCACCGATCTCAAGCGCCACGGCCTGCTCACGGCCCAGGAATGCGCCGAACTGGTCGCGGGTCAGGATTTTCTCTGGCGCGTTCGCTTTGCCCTGCATCTGATCGCCGATCGCCACGAAGACCGGCTGCTGTTCGACTATCAGGTTCGCATTGCCGAGCTGTTCGGCTTTGTGGACCAGTCACATAACCGCGCGGTTGAACAGTTCATGCAGCTGTACTACCGGCAGATCAAGGCGCTGTCCTGCCTGAACGACTTGATGCTCCAGATGTTCGAAGAGAGCATCCTACATCCGGACAACGACGCCGAGCCGACCCGCATCAACCGCCGTTTCCAGGCCCGCCATGGGTATATCGAGGTGGTCGACCCCGGCGTCTTCCGTCGCAATCCCCAGGCATTGCTGGAGATCTTCCTGCTGCTGCAGAAGCGCACGGAGTTACGCGGGATTCGGGCACAGACGCTGCGGCTGATCCGCCGGGATCGCAAGCTGATCAACGATCGCGTCCGTGGCGACATCCGCGCCAAGTCGCTGTTCATGGAAATCATCCGGCAGCCGGGCGGACTCACCCGGGCGCTGCGCCGAATGAACCGCTACGGCGTGCTGGGTCGCTACATCCCGGCCTTTGGCAACAGCATCGGGCGGATGCAGTACGACCTGTTCCATACGCTGACGGTCGATGAGCACACGCTGTTCGTGGTCCGCAACATGCGCCGATTGGCCATGCCGCAGTTCCGCGACGAGCATCCGTTCTTCAGCGAGATCATGGATCGCATCCCCAAGCCAGAGCTGCTGTATCTGGCGGGTCTGTTCCACGACATCGCCAAGGGCCGTGGCGGCGACCATTCGGAACTGGGCGCCGAGGATGCCATCACCTTCTGCCTGGACCATGGCCTGCCGCAATGGGATAGCGAGCTGGTGGCCTGGCTGGTGCGCAACCATCTGGTGATGTCTGTGACCGCACAGCGCAAAGACATCACCGATCCGAATGTCATCCAGGAATTCGCCGAAGCCGTGGGTGACCGCACGCATCTGGACTACCTGTTCCTGATGACCGCCTGCGACATCCGAGCGACCAATCCGGCGCTGTGGAATTCCTGGCGCGAAAGCCTGCTCAAGGACCTGTACCTGACCACTTGCCGCCTGCTGTCACGCGGGCTGGCCAACCCCATCGACCGGGATGTGCTGGCCCAGGAAACCCAGGACGCCGCCCTGCAGCGGATCGGCCGCGATGCCGACACCGACGCGGTGCATCAGCTCTGGACGCGCCTGGGCAACGATTATTTCCTGCGCCACTCGGACGAGGAGATCGCCCACCACACGGTGGCGATCCTGAACCACCGCTCCGCCGCGCCTCTGGTCACGCTGGGCGAAACCAGCACCGGCGGTGTCACGGTCTTCATTTATATGGAAGACCAGGATCACCTGTTTGCGGTGACCACCGGGGTGCTGGCCCAGCTGGGCCTGACCGTGCTCGATGCCCGCCTGGAAACCACCGACGATGGCTACGCGTTTGACAGCTACGCCATCTGCGAAGGCGACGGCTCAGCCATCAGCGAGGGCCATCGCCGCGAAGAGATCGTCGAGAGCTTGAGCACCACGCTCGCGAATCCCGACATCTCCAGCGTCAACGTCACGCGTCGTACCTCGCGGCGGCTACGCCACTTCCGCACGCCCACACAGGTGTATTTCAGCAGCGATGCCGACCGCGGCCGGACCATCATGGAACTGGTCACCGGCGACCGCCCTGGCCTGCTATCCATCGTCGGCCGGGTGTTCCGCAAGCGCGGCATTCTGCTGGTGGCCGCCAAGATCGGCACCATTGGCGAGCGTGCAGAAGACGTCTTTTTCATTACCGACAGCCAACACCGGCCCATCAATGATCCGGCCGTCTTCAACGAATTGCGACGCGTACTCACGCGCGTGCTGCAAACGGAAGACAGCCTGAGCACCGATGAAGCCGTGGCCTACATTGAGTGACCATGACCGACATCAACTCGCTTGAATCCCAGATCAACGCCGCGTTTGAAGAGCGCGCCTCGCTCGGCCCGGACGCCGCCCCCGCCGAACTGCGTGACGCCGTGGAACAGACCTTGGGTCTGCTCGACGCCGGCACCCTGCGCGTCGCCGAGCCCACTTCTGACGGCTGGACGGTCAACGAATGGGCCAAGAAAGCCGTGCTGCTCTCGTTCCGCCTGTATGACAATCATCTGATCGAGGGCGCCGAGACCCGCTACTTCGACAAGGTGCCGGGCAAGTACGCCAACTACAGTGAAGCAGACTTCCGCGCCGATGGCGTGCGCGTGGTGCCACCGGCGATGGTGCGCCGTGGCGTGCACATCGCCAGCAACGTGGTGCTCATGCCCAGCTACGTCAATATCGGTGCGTACGTTGGCGCGGGTTCGATGGTCGACACCTGGGCCACGGTTGGCTCCTGCGCCCAGATTGGCGCCAATGTGCATTTGTCCGGCGGTGTCGGCATTGGCGGCGTGTTGGAGCCACTGCAGGCCGCGCCCGTCATCATCGAAGATGACTGCTTTATTGGCGCACGATCCGAGATTGTCGAGGGCGTCATTGTCGAACAGGGCGCGGTCATCGCCATGGGTGTATACATCAGCCAGTCCACCCCCATTTACGACCGCGAAGCGGACAGCATCAGCTTCGGCCGGGTGCCTGCAGGTGCCGTGGTCGTGCCGGGCTCGCTCCCCAAGGACCAGGGGCGCTACAACCTGAACTGCGCGGTCATCGTCAAACGCGTGGATCAGCGCACCAAGGCCAAGGTGGGCATTAACGAATTGCTGCGCAACGCGGCCACCGAATGAGCCAAACCCCGCCCCGCCTGGACACCAGCCAGCCAGCCGAACTCGCGCTGCTGAAGGCGCTGGTGGAACGTCCGTCGGTCACTCCGGCGGATGCAGGCTGCCAGGCGATGCTGGCCGAGCGTCTGAGCGCGCTGGGGTTCCAGATCGAATCCCTGCCTTTTGGCGAGGTTTCGAACCTGTGGGCCACGCGCGGTCAGCACGGTCCCACGCTGTGCTTTGCGGGCCATACGGACGTCGTACCGCCAGGCCCCGCAGAGCGCTGGACCAGCCCGCCCTTCGAGCCCACCGAACGCGACGGCCACCTGTTCGGGCGAGGTGCCGCCGATATGAAGTCCGGACTGGCATCGATGATTGTCGCCATGGAGCGCTTTGTCGCCGCGCACCCGGACCACGCGGGTCGTCTGGCGATGCTGCTGACCAGCGACGAAGAGGGTCCGGCACGCGACGGCATCCGCCGCGTGGTCGAACATTTTGCCGAGCGCGGCGAGACCATCGACTATTGCGTGATCGGAGAATGCTCCAGCGTGGAGAGCTTTGGCGACCGCATCATGGTCGGGCGCCGGGGCTCGATTGGTGCCACCCTGACCGTCCTGGGGCGTCAGGGCCATGTCGCTTACCCGCATCTGGCCGACAATCCCATCCACCATGCGCTCGGGGCACTGGACGAATTGGCCCAGATGACCTGGGACTCCGGCAACGATGACTTCCCGCCGACCTCCTTTCAGATCACCAATGTCCGCGCAGGCACCGGCGCGACCAATGTGATTCCGGGCACGGCCGAGTTCGACTTCAACCTGCGTTATTCCACTGAACTCGATGCCGCGACCATTCGCCAGCGGGTCGTCGATTTACTCGACGCCAAGCGGCTGAACTACCAGCTGGACTGGTGGTTGTCGGGGGAACCGTTCCTGACCCGCCCGGGCAACCTGCGGGCGGCGTCCGTGGAGGCACTACAGGTCGAAACCGGTCAGACGCCGACGGAGTCCACTGCGGGCGGCACCTCGGATGGTCGTTTTATCGCCCAGCTGGGCACCGAAGTCGTGGAAATCGGCCCCATTAACGCCACGATTCATCAGATTGATGAATGCGTGCGCGTCGACGACCTGCCCCGGCTCACCCGTGTGTATGAGGCGGTCATGCAACGCCTGCTCATCGCCGACCCCGCGTGACCATCCAGGCCCCGACCAACGGAACGCTGACCACCGCGGCCTACCAGCCACCGGGCTGGCTGCAAAACCCGCATTTGCAGAGCATTCTGGCCTCCTCGTCAGCCCGCCGGCACTGGATTGCCGCGCGCATGCCCGGCATGCAGGCGGCCAGCCGGCGCATCACCCTGAACTGTGGTGACGGCGTGCGGCTATACGCCCACGTCAGCCCGCAGCCCGGCAATCCGGCGGGGCGCGGCCAGGTGGTGTTGATCCACGGCTGGGAAGGCTGCCACGACTCGGTCTATCTCTTTTCCATGGCCAGCCGGCTCTGGGAAGCCGGATACGCCATCGTGCGTCTCAACCTGCGTGACCATGGATACTCGCATCACCTGAACGTCGAACCCTTTGTTTCCACGCGACTGTCAGACACGGTGGGCGCGCTGCGTGACATCGGCCGGCGGCTGCCAGGCGGGGATGCCCCCTTTCTGATGGGGTTTTCCATGGGCGGCAATGTCGCGCTGCGCACGGCCCGCGCCGCGACGGAAGCAGGCCTGCATATCCGTGGCCTGCTGGCGGTCAGCCCGGCCATTAACCCCTTGGCGACCACCCAGGCTATTGATCAGGGCATTGCGCTTTATCGCACGTACTTCCGGCGCAAATGGGCGCGCTCGCTGCAGGCCAAAGAGGCCGCACACCCCGGCGTGCATGAGCTGGCAGACATGCGGAACACCGAGACCCTGGAACAGGCCACGGCGCTGTTCGCGCCGCGGTTCACGCCCTATGCGGACTACCGCGACTATCTGCAGGCCTACACCCTGACCGGCGACGGGCTGACCGGATTGACCGTACCCACGCATATTCTCACCGCGGCTGACGACCCGGTGATTCCGATCGAAGACTTCGAAGGTCTGACACTACCCGACGGCGTCAGTCTCGAAGTGACCGACTTCGGTGGACACTGCGGGTTTATTCAGTCCTGGAGCCTGGACTGCTACACCGATGAGGTGGGCTTGGCGTTTCTGCAAAGCTTTGACGACAGCCGCGTCGGCCGCTGATCAGGCCTCGGGTGCAGGCACCGCGTGCCGGCCTGCGGCCCGCTGCTGGGTCAATCGGCCCTCTTCGGACTCCAGGAAGGCCTCCAGCCGGGGCATGGCATAGTCGTAAGACGCCTGAATAATCTCGTCCATGCGGTCCCAATCGAACATCCCGACTCCCGACACCGGCATGTGGATGTAGCACTCGGCGTCGGTTTCGCGCCGGGCGATGGTTTCGGAGCTGACCACGGTGGCTGCGCGATGCAGCAATCGTCCGATTCCGGGAAACCGCTCGACCCCGCGCTGCCAACGCAGGGGCTCGGGGCGATCGTCTGCCTCCTGGGGAATCATGAACCGCTCCCGGTTGCTCACATCGCAAGACACGATGGGGCCGCGGCCCAGCTCCCGCATCTTGTCCACCGGCAAGCTGTTCAGCACCCCGCCATCACATAACAGGTCGCCCCGCCAGACCAAAGGCGGCACGATGCCGGGCACGGCCATGCTGGCGGCTATCCAGTCACGCAGCACGCCCTCGCGGTGGGCGACGGACTCGCCCTGGGACAGGTTGGTGCTCACGGAGAAATACGGGATGTGCAGGTCCTCGATACGCCGGGATCCGAACACCTCGTCGAGCCTGCGCAGAAACTTCTTACCGCTGATCATGGCCACACGCGGCACGACGTAATCATTGAGGTAATTGTGATCAACAAAGGTCTCACGCAGATTGCGCTTGGCCTCGTCACAGTCATGCCCAATGGCCATGAGCGCGGCCACATACGCCCCCATGCTCGCGCCGCCCAGAACATCGAACTCGATCCCCAGCGACTCCAGCGCCTGCCAGAGGCCCAGATGGGCAAAGCCCCGGGCACCCCCACCGCCGAGCACCAGACCGAGGCCGCGTCCGGTCAGCAATCTCACCAGACGCTCCATGCTCTCAGGCTGGTCCAGCGTGGCATGCAGCACGGAATCGGTCTGGCACAGCGCGTTCCAATCGTGCGGCTGCGCCCGGGTCTTCTCGCCCGTGTAGTGCACGATGCAAAGTTCCGTGGTGGTCCGACCTCGGATGGACTGGAACGCCCGAATCTCCGGCGTCGCCCGGGCTGAGGCGGCGCCGTCAACCACCACCAGCACCCGGTCGGCCTGACGAATGCAACGCCGCGACCAGGGTGAATCATCCCCGTCCGTGGCGTAGATCAGATAGCGGTATTGGGTTTCCAACTCGCTGAGCCAAGCGGCGACCTGCTCCGAGCGCTCCGTATCGTCCAGCATACTGTTGGCCGCACCCTGGCCAAGGGCCCGGTCGACCCGGTCGGCGCTCAGCCGTAAGGTCGCGCCCTGCTGCGACATCGCCGCCGCCATGGCATTGGCGACTCGCACCAGGTCCATGCCCGGATGCCCAGGCACCAGTGCAATCGTCGCCAGCGACTGCGCGGTTGGCGCCTCACCGGGGCTGTTAATGGTCCGCACCAATCGACCGACCAGAAACCGGATGATCTCGATGGCTTCGTGCGGGTGCTTGGCGGCGATCACGTCGAAGGCCCGTTTAGAGATGGTGACGACAACGCTCTCGCGCAACACCTCAACACGTGTCAGCCGGCGCTCGCCGGTCATCATCGAGACGCCCCCCACCACTTCCCCGCGGACCAGCTCCCGAAGCAGCGTGAAGCCCGTGTCTTCGGGTCGCAGCAGCAGCAGACGCCCGGTGCCGATGACGTGGAAAGACTCGGCGTGATCCCCGGCGTTGAACAACACATGGCCCGGTCGCAACAAACGCTTGTCGGCCGCATCCGCCAGAAGATTCAGTGCTTTTGCATTCAGCCCCGCGAACGCAGGGCTTGCCGCCAGTATGGTGTGCGCGTCCATCGGCCTCGCTGGTTCAGGTCCCCTCACCCGTCACGGACTGCATCCGGCGGTGTCGAGGCAGCAAGCATTGCACAGGCCGGCCCGCGACGCGACGGGGGCGTGGAGGGTCTGTGCATCGTTGTGTGAAGACGGCAAGGGCTGGGCCAAGCCAGCCTCGCTCGCCAGGACGATTAGCGGCTGCGCTGCGCCGCCACGCGGCGTGTCAGGCGGGCCAGCAGGCGCGGGGAAATACGCTTGAGGTGCGCGGCCAGGATTTCCTTACCGCCGACCAGAATCTCGTGCTCACCCCGATTAATCGCCTGCAGCGTACGGCTAGCCACGGTTTCGGGCGGCACGCCAGCCGCCTGATCGGCATCCATGCTGCCATGCGCCTGGCCATCGCCCTTGAGCGCGGCGTAAGAGATCGGGGTATTGACGAACCCAGGACAGACGACCAGTACGTGCACGCCGTGGTCCTGGACCTCCGCGCGCAGGGCATCGCTGTACCCCACGACGGCATGCTTGGCCGCGCAATAGCCGGTGCGTAACGGGGCTCCGACCTTGCCGGCAATACTGGACATGCAGACGATTTGACCTTCACCGCGCTCAAGCATGCCGGGCAGCATCGCCGACGTGAGTGCGATGGTGCCGAACAGATTGACCTCCAGCAGGCGCCGATAAACCGTCATGTCAGTTTCGGTGGCCCGAGAACGCTGGGTGATCCCGGCATTGTTGACCAGGATATCGACGCCGCCCCAGGCGTCATTGACCCGCTGCACGGCGGCATCGATGGACGCCTGATCGGTGACGTCCAGGGTGACGACCAGACTGTCATCACCGCAGCGTTCGGCAACCTGTTCCAGTTCGGCCTGCCGGCGGGCGCTCAGAACAACCCGAGCACCCGCCTCGGCAAAGGCCACGGCCAGCGCAGCACCGATGCCCGAAGAGGCACCGGTGACCCAGACACGCTTGCCGCGAACTTCCATGGCAGGCCTTAGGCCGCCTGTTCCATGGCGCTGGTGTACTCGCCCTTGGCCGCCGCCGAGTTGCACTTGGCGCGATGGAAGAAGGCCCGCTGACCCGCAGCAACATTCTCGTTCTTGCCACCCCAGGCAGCCAGTGCCGGCGCCTGCAGGGCACGACCGTAGGAGAAGGACAGCGCCCAGGGCAGATCGCCAATCTTGTTCATGGCGTCGAGGTGGGCGGTGGCCAGCTCGTCGGACTGACCGCCCGACAGGAACACGATGCCCGGCACGGCGCTGGGCACGTAGCGCTTGAGCGTACGCACGGTGGCTTCGGCCACGGTCTGCACATCGGCCTGCGTGGGGCACTGCTTGCCGGAGATCACCATGTTCGGCTTCAGCAGCATGCCTTCCAGCAGCACACCCTGCTGGTCGAGTTCGGCGAACACGGCCTGCAGCGTGCGCGAGGTGACGTCTTCACAGACTTCGATGCTGTTGTCGGCGTCCATCAGCACTTCGGGCTCGACAATCGGGACGATGTCCTGCTCCTGACAAAGCGCGGCGTAGCGCGCCAGCGCATGCGCGTTGGCCTGGATGCAATAGTCGGTCGGAATGCCGTCACCAATCGTGATCACCGCGCGCCACTTGGCAAACCGGGCACCGGCCTTGCGGTACTCGATCAGACGCTCGCGCAGCCCATCCAGACCTTCGGTGACGGTTTCGCCTTCGGCACCGGCCAGCGGCTTGGCACCCTTGTCGACCTTGATGCCCGGAATCACGCCCTTGTCGGCCAGCAGCTTGGAGAACGGCGTGCCGTCCGAGGACTTCTGGTACAGCGTTTCTTCAAACAGGATCACGCTGCTGACGAAATCTTCCATGCCCGGCGTCGTGAACAGCATGTCGCGGTAGGCGCGGCGCGTTTCTTCGACTGATTCGACGTTAATCGAGTCAAAGCGCTTTTTAATGGTGCCGGTGCTTTCGTCAGCGGCCAGAACGCCCTTGCCGGGCTCGACCATGGCCTGGGCGGTCTTGATCAACGTGTCTGCATTCATGAGAACTCGTCCCTAGATCGGATTGGGATGGGAATGGGATCGGGCCCTACAGGAAGACGCCTGGCAGCGGCTTCCAGCAATGCCCGGTGTTATGTGTCCAATAAATTTGGATCGATTCTTCTCACCGCCGAGCAGTGGCGGAGAGGGTGGGATTCGAACCCACGAAGGGCTTGCACCCTTGCCGGTTTTCAAGACCGGTGCATTCAACCGCTCTGCCACCTCTCCTGCGTCGACTTGCGTCGGTGAGTCACCCCGCCGACGAAAGAGCGGCCACGCAAGGGCGGCCGCTTCCAGATGAATCCGCACCGCAAGGAGATGCAGGATTCACGTGGCCAAAGTATAGCCAAACCGGGCCTGTTTTGTCCCCTGCCGCTCGGCTGGTTCTGGTGACGGCAGTCACGAGCCTGCGCCAGGCACTGGACCCAGCCCCGAGATGTTCGAGCCTGATCTGCGCTTATTAGCGCCTTTTCGACGACGTTAACGCTTGGTTCACAATTCGCCGGCATGACGCCCGACAGCGCTTACCGGTCGGCTGTCAGCCGCCGTACTGGCCGTCCTACGGGTCTGTCAGAATTTTCCCATTGTTGGTGATCCGCGCCCCGCGGTTGACTAGATGCACCCTCACCAGCTGTGGTGCGCCATGCCAACCGAGCCTGATCTGTCCGTGCCCGACGACGACACATCGGTGATGCTCGTGCGCGAAATCTCGGCACATATCCGGTCCGGTTCGCTGGATCGGGCCGAGGCCATCCTGCGCAGCCGGCTGGCAGAGCAGCCGAGATTTGCGTTCGGGCAGTTGCTGCTGGGCATGATCTACACCCGTGGCAAACGCTACGACGAGGCGGTGGAAGCCTGCGAGCGAGCGCTGGAGATCAACCCCCGGCTGGCCCCTGCCCCGCTGCAAATCGGCCGCATCCAGTTCGAACAGGATGACCACGCCGGTGCACGCCGTCAGGTGGATCGGGCGCTGGACATGGACCCCAATCTCGCCGGCGGCCAGCTCATGCTCGCCGCGCTGGCGCTGGAAGACGACGAGGTCGAGGCGGCCGAGGCCGCCTTGAGCGAGGTGTTGGAAATACGCCCCCGCCACATCGCCGCACGGCTCATGCTCGCCGAAATTTATGTCGATGACGGCCGGATCCGCAAAGCCCTGCGCCTGCTCAAGGCTGTGGTCAAGGATCGTCCGGAATCGTTCATCGCAAGGCTGCGGCTGGGTCGGGTCCAGGCCGCCGATCGACGTTATAAGGCCGCAGCCAAGACCTTCCAGGCCGCGGCAGCCAGCGCAGCCCGACCCGCCCGGCTTCATGTTCTGGCAGGTGATGCGCTGCGTTGCCTTGGCCGAGAGGCCGACGCGGGCGAGGCCTACCAGCAGGCGTTGACGCATCAACCCAGCCTGGAGCCCGCCCTCTACGGCCTGGCCGATACCCAGATCGCCAGGGGCGAGCTGCAAGCCGCACAACAAACCCTGCTGGGCCTGCTGCAAACGCATCCACGTGCGCATGCCGTGTTCCAACGCCAAGGCCTGATCTATGCGCAGCAAGGTTTTTTTGAGCAGGCTATCCGTGCCTTCCGCGCGGCACTACGAGATGACGATTCGCTGATCCGCCGTGATCCCGTCCTCGCCGAGCTGCTGGCGCCGGGCGTCGATCTCGCCACCGCAACAGCGCAGGTGGCCGAACGCATCCGCGACCTGCTCCTGCCCCGGTTTGCCATTCCCGATCGGCAAACGCGACAGCGGCAACGCGATTTTGCGCTGCATTTTCGCCAGATGATGCCGCGAAACCATCCGATTCCGGCCAACGAGCAGGCGGCTTGATGCGCGTCGCCCCGGCCATGACTCATCCCGCCCACCGCAACCGGACAGCCCGACGGGCTCCGACCCGGTCCATCGGTGGGCGCCTCTCTTTCTCTGACTCAGCACGTTGCCAGCCCGGGGGGGCTTGCAACAGGAGGTCGCCACGATGACCCGTACCCCATTCGACATTCTTTGCCTCAGCCCGGCCGGGTTCGATCATCCTGCCATCGCCGTGGCGGCCGCTCGGGCCGGAGGCATCGGTCTCATCGACTGCGAATTCTGTAGCGACCACGATCTCGTCGCCCGCGAACTGGCACGCGCGTTGGATGCAACGGACGGCCCCCTGGGCCTGAGAATCCTGCCCGAGCAGGCAGACGAGGCCGTCGCCCTGATGCAGCAGGCGGCGCCCCGCTCGCTCACCATTGTGCTCATCCACGGGGATATCCAACGCACCTGCCAATCATTGGTGCAGCTACGCAGCGCCGGTGCCGAACAGGTCTGGCTAGAGGTCACCCACGCCGAGCAGCTGAACACCTGCACCAGCGAGCCCGATGGTTACGTCCTGAAGGGACACGAAGCACCGGGATTCGTCGGTGACGACACCGCATACATCCTGCTGCAAAAAGCGCTCAAACAGACCAGTAAACCGCTGTTCGTTCGCGGCGGGGTCGGACTCAACACCGCTGCGGCCTGCCGACTGGCGGGCGCTGCCGGCATTGTTCTGGACGACCAGTGCCTGTTGCTGCGCGAGTCGCCGCTGGATGCCGATCGTCAGGCAGCCCTGGCCCGGCTGAACGGTGGGGAAACCCGCCTGCTCGGAGAACACCTCAGCGCAACCGCCCGGGTCTACGGCCCGCCACGCCACACCCTATGGACGGATGTCGAATCGCTGGAGCAGGCCGCCGAAGCCGATAGCCGGGCCGAGCAGAGCTGGTCCACCAAACTGCGCCCCCTGTTGGGCTGGGATGAGCCGCACCAACTCGCGCCCATCGGCCAGGGCATTGGCGTGGCCACGACCCTGCGCTCGCTACGGACGGTCGGCCGCGTCATCCAGGCGCTGCGGCAACGCTCCCAAAGCAATATCGAACAGGCCGCTGCGCAGGCGGCGCTCGCACCCGACGCGGCAATGGCGCAGTCCCATGGCACGCGGTTCCCCGTGGTGCAGGGCCCGATGACCCGCGTATCGGATTCGGCGGATTTCGCTCGCCGGGTCGCCGAAGGCGGGGGGCTGCCCATGCTGGCCCTGGCCCTGATGCGAGGCGATCAAGTCGCCAAGCTACTCGAGGACACACGGGCTGCTGTCGGCGATCGCCCCTGGGGCATCGGCCTGTTGGGTTTCGTGCCCCAACAATTGCGCGAGGAACAAATCAAGGCCGTGCTGGCCTGCAAGCCCAGTTATGCCCTGATCGCCGGCGGACGCCCCGACCAGGCCGCACATTTCGAATCCGAAGGCATTCCTGCGTATATCCACGCGCCGGCGCCAGCACTGCTGAAGATGTACCTGGAGCAAGGCGCCCGTCGCTTCGTCTTTGAAGGCCGGGAATGTGGCGGCCACATCGGGCCGATTGCGAGCTTCCCGCTTTGGGAGCAGATGATCGACGTGCTGCTTCAGCACAGCAAACCCGCCGAGGCGGGCGACATCCACGTGCTGTTTGCCGGCGGCATCCACGATGCCTTGTCCAGCGCCATGGTCGCTGCCATGGCGGCGCCACTGGTTGAACGCGGCATGAAGGTCGGCGTGCTGATGGGCTCGGCGTATCTATTCACCCAGGACATTGTCCAGGCCGGCGCCATCGTGTCGGGCTTCCAATCCGAAGCCGTGGCCTGCCAGCGCACGGTCAGCCTGGCCACCGGCCCGGGGCACGCCAGCCGCTGCGCCGATACCCGCTTTGCACGCGAGTTTTTCGACACCCGGCGCAGCCTGATCGCCAAGGGCGCGCCGGCCAGTGAGATCTCCGAAGTGCTCGAAGACCTGAACCTGGGCCGCCTGCGTATTGCTAGCAAAGGCGTGAATCGCGATGCCTCGGGCGAGATCGTCTCGATTAGCGATGACGATCAACATCGCGATGGCATGTACATGATCGGCCAGGTCGCCACCTTGGCCGACGGCGTCCAGACCATTGAAGCCCTGCATGAGTCGGTCAGCACGGCGGCCACGGCGCGTTTAACCGAATGGCGGCAGACCCGCCAGGAACGCCGCGCGCAGGCCCGACCGTCCGATATCGCCATCGTCGGCATCGGCACGCTGCTACCCAAGGCAGATGATCCGAATGACTTCTGGAACATCGTGCTGCGCAAACGCAAGGTCACGGACGTCGTGCCCAAGTCGCGCTGGGACTGGGAGCTGTACTACGACCCGGACAAAGCCGCCCGCGACAAGGTGTATTCCAAGTGGGGCGGTTTTCTGGACGAAATCGCGTTTGATCCGCTGACCTTTGGCATCCCGCCAAAGTCGATGAAGTCCATCGACCCCATGCAGCTGCTCTGTCTCGAAGCCACCCATCGCGCGCTCAGCGATGCGGGCTATGCCGATGGTGATTTCGATCGGGAGAACACCAGCATCATGCTCGGGGCTGGCGGCGGCGTCGGTGACCTGGGGATGCAATACGGCGTGCGTGCAGAGATTCCCCGCTTTGTCGACGCACCCTCTGACGCCGTCTGGGACCGGCTGCCGGAATGGACGCAGGAATCCTTTGCCGGTGTGCTGCAAAACGTCGCGGCCGGTCGCGTGGCCAATCGCCTCGACTTCGGCGGCCGCAATTTCACGGTCGACGCCGCCTGCGCCTCATCGCTGGCTGCCGTAAGCCTGGCGGTAGACGATCTGGAATCGGGTCGCGCCAATGTTGCGCTGGCCGGTGGCGTGGACACGGTGCAAGGCCCGTTCGGCTATCTGTGCTTCTCCAAGACCCAGGCCTTGTCACCCACAGGCACGGCACGCAGCTTCGACAAGTCAGCCAACGGAATCGTGATTTCAGAAGGTGCGGCGGTGCTGGTCATGAAGCGCCTGGCCGATGCCGAACGCGATGGTGATCGCATTTACGCGGTGATCAAGTCGGTTGCCGGATCCTCGGATGGCAAGGCGCTGGGCATGACCGCGCCGCGACCCGAAGGCCAGATGCGCGCCCTGGACCGGGCCTACGCAAAGGCCGGATTCCGACCCACCGACCTGGGCCTGATCGAGGCGCATGGCACCGGAACGCCGGTCGGCGACAAGGCCGAGGCCGAGACCATCACCCGGACGCTGCGGGCCGAGGGCGCCCCCGCCCAGACGGTGGCACTGGGATCGGTCAAAACCATCGTCGGTCACACCAAAGCGGCCGCGGGCGTCACCGGGCTGATCAAGATTGCCCTGTCGCTGCATCATAAGATCCTGCCGGCCCATGTCGGCGTCGACGACCCGATCGACACCATCGCCGACCCCGAATCACCGGTCTATCTGCTGGACGAACCCAAGCCCTGGCTGACCCGGCCGGGCGAGCGCCGTCGCGCCGGCGTTTCGGCCTTTGGCTTCGGCGGCACGAATTTCCACGCCGTGCTCGAAGGCTACGACGGCGAACTCGATACGCAAGCAGCCCCGGTCGGTGGCCAAGACTGGACCGAAGAACTCTTCGTCCTACGCGCTGCCAACGCCGATGAGCTGTCGCAGGCACTGGGGCGGCTGATCACCGCCCTGCGCCAGGGTACGAACCTGCCGTTGCGCGACCTGGCCTATTCGCTGGCCATGCAGGCCGACGCGGCCATGGAGCGCAACGAATTCCCCTCGGCTTGCGCCAGCATTGTCGCCGGTGACTACGACCGGCTCGTCCAAGGGCTGGAAGTCGCACTGGAGTCACTGCAGGGAGATAGCAAACGCCCGCTGCCACCGCATGTTGTCGTCAGCACCCAGGTGCCTGCCCAGGCCCCACAGGTCGGCTTTGTCTACCCCGGCCAGGGTGCGCAGTACGTCAACATGGGGCGCGAGGCCGCGCTCTTCCTGCCCGATATTCGCGACGGCATCACCCGGGCCCATTCGGTGCTGGGTGACGAGCTCGACGCCCTGCTCGACAAGTTGATGTGGCCCCAGGCCGCCTTCGACGATGCCAGCCGCAAGGCCCAGGCCGCCGCACTCACCGACACCCGCGTGGCCCAACCGGCCATCGGCGCGTTGGAACTGGGCATGACGCGCCTGGTCCGCCGCCTGGGCATCCAGCCGCAGGCCGCCGCCGGCCATAGCTACGGTGAGTACGCGGCGCTGGCCGCCGCGGGTGTGCTGGATGACGCGGATTTTCTGCGCTTGTCGGCACTGCGCGGCCGCGTCATGGCCGAGGCATCGGCAACCGGCACACCGGGCGGCATGGCCGCCGTGCAGGCGGAGCGCGAACAGGTCACAGCCGCATTAAAGGCCTTCCCGACGCTGTCGGTGGCCAATCACAATGCACCGACCCAAACGGTCATCTCAGGACCCAAGACCGACATCGACCGCGCGGCCACCGCCCTGAATGAGCAAGGCCTGTCCACGCGCGTGTTGCCGGTTTCCGGCGCGTTCCACACCGAGCTGGTTGCCGGGGCACAAAAACCGTTGTCCAAGGCGATTCGCAAGGCCACCCTGAACCCAGCGCAGTTCCCGGTGTACAGCAACACCACCGGCGCACCCTATCCCGACACTCCGGCGGCCATGTACGCCCAGCTGGAGCGGCACATGCTCAGTCCGGTGGAGTTCGTGTCCGAAATCCAGGCCATGCACGCATCCGGCATCCAGCTGTTCCTGGAGATTGGCCCCAAGTCGATCTGCTCAAACATGATTCGCCAGACGCTGGCCGACCAGGCCGTCACGACCGTGGCACTCGATGCCAACGGCGGTGGCCTGCGAGGGCTGCTGACAGCGCTAGGGCAATTGACGACAGCCGGCGTTTCGATGCGCCTGTCGCGACTGTTTGATGGACGCCCTGTCCGTCGCATCCAGCTTGACCGTCTGGCCGAGCTGGTCAAGCCAGCGGCGCTGTCACCAACGACCTGGTATCTCTCCGGCGGCTGCGCCCGGCCTATGGACGATCCGATTCTGCGCATGGGCAAACAACCACCGTTGCAACGGGAAGACGCCGAGCGGGCCCAGTTGGAGCAGGCGGCCTTGCGCGAAGCCGCCAGCCGCCCGACCCCGCCGCAGCCGGCTACCACGCAGGCCGTGCCCCAGGCGGCGCAGCCTATTTCGGCGGCGACCCGGCCCGTCCAGACAGCCGGCAGCAGTGAGGCGCTGGCGGCCTACCAGCAGACGATGCGCGAATTCCTCTCCTTGCAGGAACGCGTGATCCAGCAGTATCTGGCCGGTGGTAACACGGCGGCCGTTGCACCGGAACAAGCCGCAGCATCCCTGCCCGTGCAACCCCCGACCCTGCCGGTGGCGCCCGCGCTGGCGCCCTTGCAAGTCACACCGCCGGCGGCCGAAACACCCGCTCAGGACACCCCACCACCTGCTGCACCTGCGAACGCGGCCGCCGCTTTCGACAGCGCGGCGCTGCAGCGGCTGCTGCTTGGCATCGTCTCGGAGCGCACCGGTTACCCCGACGACATGCTCGACCTGGATCAGGATCTCGAAGCCGAGCTGGGTGTCGACTCCATCAAACGCGTGGAAATCCTCGGGGCATTGCAGAAGTCACTGCCCGACGCGCTCGGAGCCTCCATGGCCGATGACATGGAGAACTACACCCAAAGCCGCTGCCTGCGAGACATTCTGGATCGCCTGAGCCCGAAGCTGGAGCAAACCGCCGGGACCCCGGCTGCTGAACCCCGCCCAGCTGAGGCTGCGGTCGCCCCCGGCCAAGCGCTGGACACGCAGGCGCTGCTGCTGGCCACCGTGGCCGAACTCACGGGTTACCCCGAGGACATGCTAGGCCTGGATCAGGACATGGAGGCCGAGCTGGGCATCGACTCCATCAAACGCGTCGAGGTGCTGGGTGCTGTCCAGCAGGCGCTACCTGCAGAAGCCGCAGCGGCCATGCAGTCCGGAATGGAGCGCTTTACCCAGGCCCGGACACTGCACGCCATTCAGACCGAGCTGGCAGCCCTGCCGGGTCTTGCGACTACAGCCGCGGCCACCGCCCGTGCACCGGCCGCCGCCCCGGCCCTGGACCTGCGTGCCGCCCTGCTCGGCATTGTTGCCGAGCTCACCGGCTATCCGGAGGACATGCTGGGCCTGGACCAGGATCTGGAAGCCGAGCTGGGCATCGACTCCATTAAACGCGTGGAGATTCTCGGCCAGTTTCAACAACAACTGCCTGCCGAGGCCTCGGAGGCCATGCAGCAGACCATGGAGGCCTTCACCCAGGCCCGCAGCCTGCAGGCCCTGATCGACTTGGCCACCCCATTGGTGACGGCCGACACCGCCGTCGAATCGACGGCACCGTCATCTGCCTCCGTACAGGCCGCAGAGCCCATTGATCTCAAGACCAGCCTGCTGTCCATTGTCGCCGAGCTCACCGGCTACCCCCAGGACATGCTGGGCCTGGACCAGGATCTGGAAGCCGAGCTGGGCATCGACTCCATCAAACGCGTGGAGATTCTCGGCCAGCTGCAACAAACGCTGCCCGACGAGGCGGCAGCACAGATGCAGGCCGACATGGAGCGCTACACCCAGGCCCGCAGCCTGCAGGCCATTCTGGATGCGGCGATCACCCTGGAGTCTGGCCATGTCCCGAGCCTGGCGCCTGCCGCGGCGACGCCCGCCGCCAACGAGCCGACCCCGGATGTCAGCGCCCGACTGCTGGCCATCGTCGCCGACCGCACCGGCTACCCGGAAGACATGCTGGGTCTGGACCAGGACCTGGAAGCCGAGCTGGGCATTGATTCCATCAAACGCGTGGAGATCATCGGCGCGCTGCAAGAGGCCTTACCGGCCGCGCTGGCGACGGGAATGGCCGATCGCATGGAGGTGCTTACCCAGGCGCGCACCCTGCAAATGATCATCGATCTGGTCAGCCAGGATGAGGCGCGCAACTCCGCGATGACACCCCCCTCGCCGGCCGCAGCAGCCACTGCCAAGGCTGCCGAAGTCGCGACCAACACCTCGGCCCACCCCGAGGCGGATCCTGAGGCCGATCCCGCGACCGACACCGCACCGATCTATGCCATGACCGCCACGGCCACCACGGCGCCGGGTTTGCCCGATGCGCTCGACGGGCAGTTGCTGGTCACCGGTCCCGACACCGAGCTGAGCCAGGCCATCCGGAACGCCGCAGGCGACCGCGGCGCCCAGGTCATCGTTAACGCCGATGAGGCCGGCGACCAGCTGCGCTGGGTCATCGATACCTCAGGCTGCGAAACCGAGGATGAGCGTGCACGCGCGGCCTTCTTCGATTTCGTGGCAACCCTGCGCCGGCTGGAGCCGCGACTCGATGGACTACAGGTCATCTCGCTAAGCCAGCTGGGTGGCCGATTCGGCCGTGATGGGCAGGACGCCCCCGCCTCGGCCATCGCCGGCGCCGCCAACGGGCTGTTCAACTGCCTGCGCAAGGAATATCCCGGCCTGATTGCCCGTGCCGTGGATTTCGAGACCAACGCACCGTTTGACGCCATGGCCAGCCGGGCACTCGCCGAGGTCGCCAGCCGCGATGAGGCCTTCGAGGCGGGTTATCAGGCGGGAGACCGCCTGGATTTTGGCACCCTGCCCGCAGCCGCCCACAGCGACTCGGCGCCGGCCGTGACACCTCAGGCCGATTGGGTGACCGTGGTGACCGGCGGCGCCCGCGGGATTACCGCTGCCATCGTCCAGCGCCTGGCCGTCCCCGGTATGCGGCTGGTGCTGCTGGGTCGTAGCCCGCTCCCGACCGAGGAGGCGCCAGCGCTTGCAGGCGTTGCGGACGATGCGCTCCAGGCTGCGGTGATCGACCAGGCCCGTGCCGCAGGCACCCCACTCAAACCTGCCGATGTGCAACGTCAGGTCAACCGCCTGCTGGCCGACCGCGAAATTCGTCGCAATCTCCAGCAACTGGAATCCACGGGGGCCATCGTCGATTACCGTCGCTGCGACGTCGGCGACGGCGACCGCTTCGGCGCCTTAATCGACCAGCTCTACGAGGAGTTCGGTCGGATTGACGCCGTGCTCCATGGAGCAGGTGTGATCGAAGACAAACTGTTCCGTGACAAGACCGACGTCTCCTTCCAGCGTGTCTTTGACACCAAGGTGTCCGCTGCGCTGACGCTGGCGGACAAGCTGCGCCCGGACGGTCTCAAGCTCTGTGTATTCTTCGCCAGCGTGGCGGGCCGCTACGGCAATCAAGGCCAGGGTGACTACGCTGCGGCCAACGAAACCCTGACGCGCCTAGCCTGCCAGCTGGACGCACGCTGGCCCGAAGCGCGTGTGCTGTCGATTGCCTGGGGTCCCTGGGATGCCGGCATGGCATCGGAGGCCGTCAAGGCCAAGTTCCGCCAACAGGGCATCATCCCGATTCCCCTTGCAGCGGGTTGCCAGCGGTTCATGGACCTGTTGGCAGGCCGTGGCACGGGCTGCGCTGAAGTGATTGTCGGAGAAGGCCCCTGGCCGGCCCCGCAGCGCCCGGCGCAGGCCTCCGAATCCCGTGCGGCCGGGCTGCCACTGCTGCGGGATGAGCTACGCATGGGCCCCGGCGGATCCATGACCCTGGATCATCAGTTCACATTGGATTCCGACCCGTATCTAGGCGATCACCGCCTGGACGACACCCCCGTGCTGCCGGCCACCGGTGCACTGGAATGGATGGCCGAGTTCACGGCGGCCAGCTGGCCTGACTGGACGGTGATCGAAGTCCGGGATCTGCGTGCGCTGGCCGGTGTCACGCTGCAAGGTGGCGAGCGCGCCGTCCATATCAAGGCGCGGGCGGCGGCCCACTCCGACCCGGGATCGCAGGCCATTGCGGTGGAGATTCAGGACCCGGCTCGCAAGCAGGCGCTGTACAAGGCCACCGTCATCCTCGCACCCCATCTGCCCGAAGCCCCGGCGCTGGATGCACCGGCTGCACTCACCGGCCCGGCCTACGATGCCGCGACCCTCTACACCGAGCATTTGTTCCATCAGGCCCGCTTCCAGCTGGTCGATGCCGTGAAGGCAGTGACCCAGCAGGGCATCGATGCACTGGCACGCCCGGCGCCGGTAGCTGAGTGGCTTGAGCAGGCAAGCGGCCAGTGGCTGTTCGATCCCGGCTTGCTGGATGTGGGTCCGCAGCTGGCCATTGTCTGGGCGCGGGTCAACCACGATCGCACCGCCCTGCCCAGCCGGTTTGGCCGGGTGCGTCGCTTCGGGCTAGGGCCGATCGAGGGCCCCGTCCAGGTGACTTGGCGCATGCGTGAGGCGCCCCATGCCGCCGCCGTGGCCTATGACGTGTACTTCCATGATGCCCAGGGACAACTACGCCTGGCCTGCGAGGACATGGAAGGCACGATGACCAGCGCCCTCAACCGCCTGACCGGTGCCCAGCAGTGAGTGCTTCCATGTCTGCAGACCGTTTCCCCGAACCCATTGCCATCGTCGGCTTGTCCGGCTGTTTTTCCGGCGCCCGCGACCTGCGCCAGTACTGGCAGAACATCGTCGACGGCGTGGACGCGGTCGGCGAAGCCGATGAGGAATGGCTAGGCCCCTACTACGACGCCGACTCCCGCGAAAACGACCGCATCTACACCAAGAAGGGCGGCTTCCTGCACGACCTGGCCGAGTTCAACCCGGTGGAGTTCGGGATCATGCCGGCAGCGGTCGATGGCGGGGAGCCGGACCACTATCTGGCGCTGCGACTGGCCCGCGACGCCCTGCGTGATGCGGACTACATCGACCGCAGCTTCAATCGGGAGAAGGCCGGCATCGTCCTGGGTCGCGGCACATACATCAACCGTGGCTACACCACGCTGATGCAGCACGGAATGATGGTCGACCAGACCCTAGCCGTCGTACGCCAGCTACGACCTGACCTGGCCGAATCGGACATTGCCGACCTGCGCGCAGGCCTTAAGAAGCAACTGCCTGCCTTCAATACGGAGATGTCGCCCGGCCTGGTGCCGAATGTCACCACGGGCATTATTGCCAATCGCCTGGATTTGATGGGTCCGAACTACATCCTCGATGCCGCCTGCGCGTCATCGCTCATCGCCATCGAATCGGCCTGCCGTGAACTGTTTTCCGGCCGCTGCGACATGGTGTTGACGGGCGGTTGCCAGGCCCACACGCCGCCACAGTTGATGATGATCTTCTGTCAGCTCGGCGCCCTGACCCGCGGCAATATCCGGCCATTCGATGTCAACGCCTCCGGCACCCTGTTGGGTGAAGGTGCCGGCATGCTGGTGCTCAAGCGCTTATCCGACGCCGAGCGCGACAACGACCGGATTTACTCGGTTGTTCGCGGCCTGGGCACCTCATCCGACGGCAAGGCCAAGGGCCTGCTGGCGCCCCGGCTCGAAGGTGAGGTGCTGGCCCTGCAACGCGCCTACGCTGCCTGCGATATCGACCCGTCTACCGTGGGTCTAATCGAAGCCCACGGCACGGGCATCGCGCTGGGTGACAAGACCGAAATCCAGTCGCTGGGCGCGGTGTTCGGTGCCCGCAGTGCCGAGGCCGACCTGCCCCGCACCGGTATCGGCTCGGTCAAATCGATGATCAGCCACTGCATCCCC
This sequence comes from Abyssibacter profundi, assembly GCF_003151135.1. Lineage (NCBI taxonomy): Bacteria > Pseudomonadati > Pseudomonadota > Gammaproteobacteria > Chromatiales > Oceanococcaceae > Abyssibacter > Abyssibacter profundi. The sequence continues at coordinate 24,435 of NZ_QEQK01000019.1, read as the reverse complement.
GCCGCCGGGGCCGCAGCCATGATCAAGACGGCGATGGCACTCCACCACAAGGTCTTGCCGCCCACGCTTTGTGACGAGGTCAATCCGGCGCTGCACCTGGAAGAAACACCGTTCTACATCAACAACGTGGCGCGTCCCTGGGTGCATGGTGCAGCCCATCCACGTCGCGCGGGTGTGAACTCATTCGGCTTTGGCGGTGTGAACGCACACGCGATTCTGGAAGAGTACGTCCCCACCGACACCCACACGGGTGCGGGGCGCGCGACCAGGCCTCGCGCTACGGCGCTGCACGCGTCCGCAACCGAGTTGGTCGTGCTGGCGGCGCCCAGCAACCCGGCACTGGTGGAAGCGGCACGCAAGCTCAAGCTGCGTGTCGAAGGCGAGTCCACACTCACGCTTCCCACCATTGCGCGCGCCACCGCACCCAGCCAGGGCGAGCACCGCCTCGCCATTGTCGCGGCCAGCCGTGAAGAGCTGATCGAGCGCCTTCAGATCGCCCTGGACAAGCTACCGGCCGGCCAGCCCTTCAAGACCCGGCAAGGCGTGCAATACGGTCAGGGTGATGCGCCCGGCAAGCTCGCCTTTCTGTTTCCAGGCGAAGGCGCGCAATACACCAACATGCTGGCTGAACTGGCCATGCATTTCCCGCAGATTCGGGACTGGTTCGATTTCATTGATGCCACCTCGGATCATCGGGACATCAAACCCAGCGAGGTCATTTATCCGGTACCGACCGGTCTGCCCGGGTTCGCCCGCCGCGAGCTGGAGGCCCGGATCTACGACATGGATCTGGCCTCGGAAACGGTGTTTACCGCCAGCATGGCGCTGTACAGCCTGCTGAGCGACCTGGGCATCCAACCCGACGTGATGCTGGGTCATTCCACGGGCGAAAACACCGCACTGGTGGCCTCGAAGATGCTCCGCGCCGCCTCGCGCATCGACCTGGCCGATGCCATTCGCCGCATGAACGCGATCTACCAGGATGTCGATCGCAAGGGCGAAATCGAGTCAGGCGCTCTGCTCACCGTTGGGGCCATGAATGCGCAACGTCGCGCAGAGGTGCTGGAGACCTTTGGCGATGCCCTGATCGTGGCCATGGATAACTGCCCGAATCAGGTGGTGCTGTACGGGCAACGCAGCGTGGTCGAAGAAGCCTCGACCGCACTGACCAATGCCGGCGCGGTCTGCGCCATGCTGCCGTTCGGACGCGCCTATCACACCGAACGGTTTGAGCCCGTTGCCCGGGCCTTTCGGCAGTTCTACGCCGACACCGACATGGGGCCTGGCATCGCCACGGTCTACAGCTGCGCCACGGCCGCGCCGTTCCCGGAAGACCCCGACGCCATCCGCGATCTGGCCTGCGCCCAGTGGGCGACGACAGTGCGCTTTTCAGACACCGTTCAGCGCCTGGCGGATGACGGCGTCGGTGTCTTCGTCGAGGTCGGCCCCAGCGCCAATCTGACGTCGTTCGTCGGAGACATTCTCGGCAAGCGTCACCCCAGTGTTGCGGTGTCCTGCGACTCGCGCCGGCGTGGCGGCATGAAGCAGTTCCAAACCCTGCTGGCCACGCTCTTTGCCCAAGGCGTACCGATTCAGCTCGACGCGCTTTATCGCCACCGGGACATTCCCGACATGGATCTGGACACGGTTCCAGCCCCGGCCAAGCCCAAGCCATCGCTCAACCTGCATCTGCCCGCGCTCAAGCTGCCGGAGGACTGGGCGCCGGCCAAACGGCTAGACCGACGCTCAACGGACCTGCCGCCCGATGCATTGCCCAGCGTCGACAAGGTGATTCCGCTCAGCGAACGCCGCCCCGTGGCGGCCGCCGACGGCAACCCCACACCCGCTGCCCCCTTGGATGACGCCAGCAGGCAACCGATTCCCGCCACGGCGAATGCCGCACCCGCTGACGCCACGCTGGCGCCCACCGAGCCGGCGCCAGCGGCTGCGGATGCCAGGCTGCAAGCCCTGCAGAGTCACTTCGACCTCATGCAGTCGTTCCTGCAATCACAGGCCCGGGTGTTTGGCGTCGAGCCCGCATCCGTCCCGGTTGCACCGACCGACACAAGCGTTGCAATGGGTCGGTCCAATCCGCCCGCGGCCGCGCCTGCCGCCGCCACGGCGCAGGCGCCCCAGTTCGATCGCGCCGCATTTCCGATGCTGGGCGAACTCATCGAATGCAGCGATCAGCGACTGCTGAGCCAGCGGACGTACACGCTGGAGAACGACCCGTTTCTGATGGACCACACCATCGGTTCGGAACCGTCAGCTGTCGACCCCAGTCTGCTGCCCCTGCCAGTCATGCCCTTCACGTTCAGCATGGAGATTCTGGCCGAGGCAGCGGTCCGGCTGGCCGGCGGCCGAGTCGTGGCGATGGAAGAGGTTCGGGGGCATCGCTGGTTGGCGCTGGATGACGGCACCCTCACCCTGAACATCGAGGCCGAGCGGCAGGGGCCGAACACCGTCCGGGTCCGCCTGTTCCTGGATGCACCCGACCGCCCCACCGGACAGGTTCTGGTGTTCGAGGGCATCGTCCACCTGGGCACCAACTGGCAACCCGCTCCGACACCACGCGCCTGGACAGCCGCGCAAGCCTTTAGCGCACGCAGCAATCCGGACGGAGAACTCTATGCCCACGGCATGTTCCACGGACCGCGCCTGCAAGGTGTCCGTCACCTGCGCCGCTGGGCCGACGAGGCCATCGAGGCCGACATGCTGGTGCTACCGACGCACGACTACTTCGCGTTTACGCAAACCCCGCAGTTTCAGCTTGACCCCGCCCTACTGGACGCCGCCGGGCAACTGGCAGGCTACTGGCTGACCGAAAAACACGGCTGGGGCTTCAACTGCTTTCCGTTCCGCCTGGGGCGTTTTACGCCCTATGCCGCCCCGCCGCCGTCGGGTACTCAGGTGGTGTGTCGCGGCGACCTGGCGCTCACCGACCCACAGCGTCTTGAGGCTGCCTTCGATCTCATCGCCCCCGACGGGCAGTTGTTGATGCGTTGCGAGCATTGGGAAGACCGCAAGTTCTCGGTCCCTGACCGTTACTACGACTACCGGCTGCGTCCGCAATCGGAATACATCTCCGTCGAGCACGAGGCCGGACGCGGCGATGGCATTGTGACCCGGCGCTTGGTGCCGTTCGAAGAGGGCTTTCTCGATCAGGGTTGGGGAATCTGGAAGCGCATGCTGGCCCACATGGCGCTCTCTCGCCATGAACGCGCGACGTTCTACAACCTGCCGGTTACCGGCCCGCGCCGCGAGGAATGGCTGATGGGCCGTATCGCCGTTAAGGATGCCGTCCGGGAATGGGCAAGACAGCGACACGGCCTGCACCTGGCACCGGCCGATGTTGAGATTCTGACCGACGAGTTGGGTGCGCCATCAGTCCACTGCGCGGCGCTTCAACCCGTTGGCACGCCCCATATCTCGTTGGCGCATAGCCGCCGTCACGCCATCGCCACGGCTGCCGAAGTGGCGGTGGGGATCGACTACCAGCGCATCGGCCAGGTCCGGGTGGAGGAATTGATCCGGGGCGCGATGACCCAGCGCGAAGCGCGCAGCATCCACGACGCACCCGTCAGCGACCAGCCACGTATTGCCGTGGCGATCTGGGCAGCCAAAGAGGCCGCCGCCAAGTCTGTGGGCACAGGCCTCGAAGGCCGCCCCCGCGATTGGGACTGTGAATTGATCGCCATTGACCGACGCGGCGGTCACCCCAGTCGCGCGGCCGTGACGCATGGGTCTGTACGCCACGACGTCACCCTGTACTTCGAAGACACCACGGCAGTGCTGGCCATCTGCCTGGCGGCGGACCGCAGCAGCACAAACCGGCCGCCCCTGCCTACACCGACTTTCGCGCCGGCATAACGACAGACCATGACAACAACAAGCACAGCGCCCAGATCCGGGCGTGCGCACAGGAGGACAGCATGCACCAGGCCGTTGCACAGCCACCATCGGGCGAGCCACAGGACGCAGACGCGCTGTACGGCGTCATCGTCTCCATCCTCGAAGATTTTTTGCAGGACATGGACACCGACTTCGACGGCGACATCTCTCGCCAGACCCAGTTGCTGTCCGACCTCGGATTCGAATCCATCGACATCATCCAACTGGTCGTGGCCATCGAGGAAGCGCTCGGCCAGCAGGACGCGCCGTTCGAGAAGCTACTGATGCACAACGGACGCTACGTCGAAGACTTAAGTGTCGGCCAACTGGTCGACTTTGTAGCCACCTGACCCGGGAACGCTCGCTATGGCCAGCCTCGAAACAAACGGTACTCGCATTGCCTACCAGCAGTTTGGCGAAGGCCCAGACCTGATCATGGTCCACGGTCTAGCCGCCAATCGTGCGTTCTGGTTTACCGGCCTCGCCCCCATGCTGCGCGACCGATTTCGTCTCACGCTGTACGACCTCCGGGGCCACGGCTATAGCGCAACGCCCCCATCCGGCTACAGCGCCGGCCAACAGGCCGACGATCTGCTGGCACTCATGGATCACCTGGGCATTGACCAGGCACCGATCGTTGCGCACAGCTTCGGGGGCGCGGTGGCATTGGAGTTCGCGGTGCGCTATCCCCACCGCGTCTCCAAGCTTGCGCTGCTGGACGCCAAGATCAATTGCCTGCAGCCGACATTACGACTGGCAGACTGCGCCCACCTGACGCCGTTCGAGCAGGAATTGATCGGGGACGTCACCGAGATCGACTGGGCAGCCGAGCAGCAGATCGGCATCCGGTTCCTGGAGACCGTGGCCGAGCGTCGTGTCGCCGGTATCCACAGCCGCGTGACCAACGATTTCGTTCCCTTCGCCGATCGCCGCGGCAATGGACGCGATGCCCGGCACTGGCTGCGCCTGCTGCGGGAGACAACAGCCCGCGAGGAATTCGTCTCCACCGACGGCGCTGCACCTGAAGCCATCGCCGGGCTCTCGATGCCCGTGCTGCTGATGTATGGCGAGCACTCGCGGGTTCGTCCCAGCGGTGAGCGCCTGCATGAGCTGTTGCCGGCTGCGCGCTATGTCACCGTCCCGAATGCAGGCCATTTCTTCCCAGCACGCGCGCCCCGGGTCGTACTCAACGCGCTGGCGCCACTGCTAGGCGTTGCTGTTGAACCACCGACCCGGCACCGGGCGGCACCCCCACGGCCAGCCGCGGCATGCGCCTGATACGTCGGCTGGCACTGCTGTCAGCGCTGACAGGACTTGCGGCTTGTCTGGGCGCACAGCCCTCGGGCGCGATCGCGGCCGAGACCGTCGCCTGTGAAAGCGGGTTGCAGTCGCTCAGCCTTGAGCATGATGGCCGCAGCCGACACTACCTGCTCTACATGCCCGCTGGCGCCGACGCCGATCGACCCGTACCGCTGGTCGTTGGGCTGCATGGCGGATGGGGAACGGGCGAAGGCTTCGGCGAGCAAAGTGGGCTGATGGCGCTGGCGCGCAGCGAACGCTTCGCGCTGGCACTGCCCAATGGCATTTGGCGCGCCTGGAATGCCGGAAGCTGCTGTGGCCGCCCGGCCCGCCAGCAATTCGATGATGTGGGCTTCATCGCACAGCTAACGAACACGCTGGAAGCGGCCCCCTGCATCGCTAACGACCAGACCTATGGCACCGGATTTTCCAACGGCGCCATGCTGCTGCATCGCATTGTCTGCGAACGCGATGATGTCTTCGACGCCATCGCCCCGGTTGCCGGCCCCTTGATGCTGGAACGGTGCCCGCGACCCAGCGCCGTACCAGCCCTACTGATACGTGGAGCCGACGACCCTCGCATACCGTTGCTGGGCGGCGAATACGATGGCAGCTACCGCGCGTCCCTACGTGACATGACGCAGGCACTGCTGGGTCGCAATGGATGTGATGCCGAGACATCGGATGCGCTGGCCACGCGCGGCGCGGACTGTCGCCGGTACCGCAACTGCAGCAGCAATCGTCCGGTTCTGGCCTGCACCGTCGCCGACACGGGGCACCAATGGCCGGGGGGTCAAACGTTTCTGGCCAGCAAGCTGGGGCCGAACCCCGGGCGCTTCGACGCCACGGAGCAGATCTGGCGCTTTTTCCAGCATCAGGCCGGGCGGTAATCATGTCCCGCATCGTCTTGATCACCGGCGCAGCCGGTGGCATTGGCACCGCGACCGCAGAGCAGTTCGTTGATGCAGGTGACACCGTCGTGGTCAGCGACCTGGACGCAATCGCCGCCGAGCGCACGGCCGAGGCCCTGCGGGTGCGCTGTCAGGATGACCAACGGGCCTGGGCTCAGGCGACCGATGTGGCAGATCGAGCCGCCGTCGGCACCCTGTTCGAGGCCATTCGAAAACGACACGGCCGCCTGGATTGCGCGTTTCTTAATGCCGGGATCGGTGGCGGCGGCACGCCCCTGCTGGAGACCGACGATGCCATCTGGGACGCCTGCCTGCGAGTCAATCTGGACGGCACCTACAACTGCCTTAAACAGGCCGTCAGGCTGATGCTGGCATCCGGTGGTGGTGCGATTGTGAACAATTGCTCCATCCTGGGCGTAAACGGCGGAGCCAGCGCCGCGTACACCGCAACCAAACATGGCATTGCGGGACTCACCAAATCGATTGCGGTTGCCTACTCCGGTCAGGGCATCCGCTGCAATGCGGTCTGTCCCGGCCTGATCGACGCCGGGCTTGGCGCACGCACGGTTCAGGCGGGAGGGGCCAAGGCTGAGGCTTTCATCAAGCTGCACCCCGCTGGCAGGCCAGGGACTGCGGTGGAAGTGGCCAACGCAGTACGTTGGCTATGCTCCCCCGAATCCAGCTTCGTCACGGGCGAGCTGATGATGGTCGACGGCGGCTACAGCGCGCGCTAAGCCTGCGTCGCGCGTGCCGGCCGCCCCGTCTAGAGCCGGACGCTCGCCGGGCTGCTGTCCAGATTCGCCACCAGATCCAGGGTCTGGGCACCGAGCATGTCCTCAGAGCAGAACTGCTGCCAGCGCGTGGCGGCGTTGGGGTCGATCTGGCTATGAAGATGGAACTTCAGATCGCCACTCATCTTGGAGGCCGAGTCCACGCCATCGGTCATGCGCGACTTGCTGTCGCTGTAGGGGTTGATCATGTCGGGGTGGTAATCGACGTCCAGGAACTGACATAACCGGCGCATGCTGGGTTCAGGCTGGCTGACCACCTGCTCATACGACACCGAGAACCAGCGCTCGGCTGGCACCGACTCGCCGAACGACAGGATGTTGCGATTGCTGACCAGCCAGATCATCTCGGCCAAGGCCGACATGGAGAACTCGCTGTTCTTCATAAGCAGCGGCATCATGCGGGTCAGATTCGACTCCTCGTAGGAGCGGATCATGCCGCAGGGGTGCCGGGTGAGGTGGATGTACAGCGCGTCATCGAAGCAGGCTTCCGCCTGTCGAAGAATGTCTTCGCTAAACGCATAGGTCGGCGTTTTATCCACGAGCAAGCGCTCACCCAGCTCGGCCTGGATCACGCCGAAAAATTCACGGGTGCTCATGCCGCTGTCTTCGCAATCGGCAATGAATCTGCGGGCCTGGTCGCCGGTCCAACCGCGCGTCTGCATCAATGCGCGCACGGTGCCATCCAGCAAATGTTCGCTGTGCTCGTTGCTGAGATCCTCGCGGCGCTCGTTCATGGTCGCGTAAGACAGCAGATGCAGCTCGGGTGGCGCAAACAGCGCCGGGTTGCCGGCCAGCATCACCCGGAGCAGCGTCGAACCGGACCGGGGCGGCGACAGAATAAACACGGCCCGTTTGTTCTTCGCGCCGGTGGCAGGGAGCACCCGCCGCGGTTTGATCAGGCGCGAGAATGCGGCCACGTCCTCTTCCGTCACACGGGGGCCGGTCACATCGACCGGAGTAGCCGCTGGGGCCACAACAGGCGCTGCTGCCTGCGCGGCCTGCGGATGGGTCAGCCGATCGACCGTGAAGTCGACCACCTGGCCGACGGTCAGGTCATCCACATACTGACCCTGTTGCATCAGCATGTCCTGAAAACCGATTTTGCTGCCCAGCTGCTCCTCGATCATCACCGTCATCTGGACGAAGTCGATGGATGAAAAGCCTCCATCGGCAATCAGCCAGGTCGCGTCGGAGACCGCCTCCTCGTACTCCGAGTCAATGGCATCCAGCAGCTCTTCCACCACTGCAATAACCGTCTGCTGTACCGCTGCTCGCTCTATCGTCATGGCTGCACCAATCGTCCCTGCCTGTCCCTGGGCCTGTCGCTTCGGGATGCCCATCCGGGTCATCGTGCCCAGTCCGGTTCGACCGAACGGTCACCACTCCACCACCGCTGTGGCCGAGCACCTATCGACGCTGCATCGAGTCTATCGGGCGGGCTTTTGGCCCCACCATAGGTACGGTCGGGCGTGAATGTAGGACATTTCAGACACCTGACATCGGTGGACATCGACGCCCGGACCGCCCCGGGGGTGACGATCAAAAATCGGCTGGCGCTATCGGGCCGTCAGAGCCGCGTCCGGGCCGGCTCCAACCGTATTCACGTTCCACCCGGGCGATTCGGACCTGAAAGGCCTGGTACCAGCGCTTGTGGCCCCGCGCACGGGCCAGCCGGTGCTCGGCCACGTCCCGCCACTGCTGAATGGCTTCCAGACTGCTCCAGTACGACACGGTCAATCCGAGCTCAGCCCGAGCGGACTCCACGCCGAGGAAGCCCGGCTGCTCCGCAGCCAGCTCCAGCATCTGCTGCGCCGTTGCGGCGTAGCCGACCCCATCCTCCGGCGTCCGTAGACTGCTGAAGATCACGGCGTAGTACGGCGGTTCAGGGGTTTGAGCGAGCATGGCCACGGCAGCAAGAAGCAGTGCAAGATGGCGTCAGCTTCCTCCGCGTGTCGACCGGCCGCAACCCGGCTCGCCTGCCACGGCCATTCAGGTCACAATCACCGGCCCCGATTCGCAGCAGAGATGCACCGCGTGACGCCCAGTTATTCCGAACATCCAGCCATGTTCCGCAACCACCCCTTCGGCTTTATCCTGGCCGTCCTGCTGATTCCGGTGGCCATCGGCATCCTGATCCTGATGTGGTGGTATCTGAAATGTCGCTCGACCAAGCTGGAGTTCGTGGGCCGTGATGTGGTTCTGGAACGCGGGCTGCTGAGCAAGAACCGCACAGAACTCAGCGCCGAGTCGGTCCGTACCGTCAACGTTTATCAATCCCTGCTGGATCGGATGCTGGGTGTCGGCCGGCTGTCCATCTACACCGCCGGAGACGAGCCGGAGATCGAGGTGCTCGGCATCCCGCGTCCGCATGACTTCAGGGATTTGATCAAGCAGCAACAAGCCGCCACATGATGGGCGAGACCGAGCGGCGGGATCGGCGGGAGGCCTGGCGATTTGCCGCCGGGATTGCCGTGGTGCTTGTCATCGCCGGGGCCGGTTTGTTGTTCGCCCTGCCCTGGCTGGCGGATCTCAATGCCCAGCATCTGGCCCCCGGGCTGGGCCTCAAGTCAGCCGCCATCGCAGCATTTGTCGCCAGTTTTGTGATTTTCGTTGTCTTCGCCCTGGTCGCAGGAGACGGGCTCATCGGAGAATTGCAATTCATGCTGCTCGGATTCTTCGCGTTCTTCGTTGTGCTCTGGCTGCTGATCGCCTGGATTTTTTAAGGAAGCGCTGATCTAACATCGCTGCCTACGCTGAGAAGAAACCGGACTGCCCGCCGTGGATCTGAAGACCGTCTTTGCCAAGCTCAAGTCGCTAGGTGGCCTGTTTGCCACCTTGGGCCTGACCCTGCACACCACCGAACACGGCCCGTCGACCCAGATGACGGTGACCCCTGAGCTCCAGGGCGGCCCCGGCGTGGCGCACGGCGGAGCCCTCATGGCCCTGTTGGACACCGCCCTCGGCATGCAGGCCATGGAGGTTGCGCTCCAGCGCGGTAGTGCGGCCAGCACCGTCGAGATGAAGGTCAACTTTCTTCGTCCTGCAGCCGTCGGCACGTCGCTGTACACGCGCACGCAGGTGCAGTCCGAAGGCAAGTCGTTACTCGTCGTAACGGGGACCGCGTTTGACCGCGACAGCGACGCGCCCGTCGCATTTGCCGTGGGCACCTTCAATGTCTACAAGCCGGCGCGGCCCGCCGCCCAGCAGACCCCAGAGGCGCCCCGCCAGCCGGATTGATGCGCGGCACAGGTCCCGCATCAGGCAGGCGGATTAATCGGGACCGGGTGCTTCAGGCCACTGGCGGCTGCCCCCACTGCTTGATCTTTCGATAAACCGTCGATGGACTGACCCCCAGATACGATGCCGCCACGGTCACGTTGCCGTCGCATTGCGCTAATGCCTGTTCGATCACGCGTTTCTCCACCTGCCAGAGCGGCTCGATCGCGGGTGGGCCCGGCGGCGCCAACGACACACCGGAGGCCATCGCCTGCGGCGCGGTCGGCTCGGGGGCTGGGCTCGCAGTCGAGCGCAGCAAGGCTGCCGGCAACATGTCTGCAGAGACTTCGGGGCCCGACTGCAGCAACACGATGTTGTAGATCACGTTGTACAGCTGCCTCACATTGCCGGGCCAGTCGTAGCCCGTCAGCAACGATTGGACCTCGGGCGCCAAGCGCTTAACCGGCCGCCCCTCGCGTTCGGACAGCCGCCGGAGGAAATGGTCGGCAATGCTCCGCACATCCTCGCCACGATCACGCAGCGGTGGCATTTCGATGGGAATGACATTGAGTCGGTAGTAGAGGTCCTCTCTGAAACGCCCCTCGGCAATTTGTTGAATCGGGTCGCGATTGGTCGCGCAGACCACACGGACATCCACGGCGCGATCCCGCGTCGCACCCACGGGCTGAATACGGCCTGTCTGCAAAAACCGCAGCAGTTTGACCTGAAGATCGGTGTCCATCTCGCCGATCTCGTCGAGAAACAGCGTGCCGCCATCTGCCTGCTCGGCAGCGCCCACACGGTCCCGTGTTGCGCCACTGAATGCACCTTTCTGATGGCCGAAAATCTCGCTTTCGAACAGTTCTCTGGGAATGGCACCGCAGTTCACAGCGATCATGGGGCCACCCGCGCGGTCGCTGCGCTCATGGATGGCCTGGGCGCATAACTCCTTGCCCGTCCCCGACTCTCCGGTGATGAACACGGGAGCGCGGCTGGCTGCGGCGCTATCGATAATCCGGTAGACCACCTGCATCGGTAGCGAGCGTCCAACAAAGCCAGCGTACCCGTCACGCTCGATTTCTTCACGGATAACACGGACCTGCTCTCGCAGCGCCGCCTGATCCATGACATTGCGTAAGGTGATCTCCAGGCGTTCGGCGGTAAACGGCTTTTCCAGAAAATCCGCAGCGCCCAGACGCATCGCCTTGACCGCATGCTCGACGGAGCCATGCGCCGTAATGACGATGCGTGGGAACGCCGCGGTGTCGGACTGCAATTGCGCCAACACTTCAGTGCCGTGCACATCCGGCAGCTGCAAATCCAGCAGCATCAAATCGGGCGGCTGATCGCGAGCCGCCGCCAGTCCCTCATGTCCCAGCTTGCACCACTGCACCTCGAAGCCCAGGCGACGTAGATAGCCTTGATAAACCAGGGCCAACGACGGGGTGTCCTCGATCAGCAGCGCTCGCTGCGTTTTGCGGGCCGGCTCCATTAGCGCCCTCCAGCGTCGAGCTCAGCGGTCACAGCCGCCATGGTGTCGACCAGCACCGCCTGCAACCGCTGCAGATCGGCCACCGGCACCGGCTCGCCGGACTGCGCTCGCGATTCGATATCCGCCGCCAGCTCTCGCAACAAGGTCGCGCCAAAGGTCGCCGATGAGCTCTTGATGACATGGGCCTGTTTGGCCAGCCGCGCCGAGTCAAGCGCCACCGGCGTCAGCTCGTCGGCCACCTGACTCAACTCCTCATGAAACAGCGCAAGCGCCTGTTGCAGCCCCTCCTCGCCGATGTCTGTCGCCAAGCGACGCAGGACGTTCGATTCCAAGGGAAGCACTGAGTTATCCGCGCCGCCAAGTTGCTGCCTGCAAACAGGCCAGGCAAAGCGCGAGGAGCGAAGTTTGGTCATTCCAAATGAACGACGAGCAACGCCGTCTGGCCTGTTTGCAGGCGCAATCCAGACGGAACGGGCCGGTTTTCCCGCGATCCTGCGTTGTCGTTCGCTGACTTGGAATGACCAAGCGGCACTCACTCCGCCTGGGCTCGCGGGAAAACCGGCTCCGTCTTGGTGGCGCGGATAACTCAGTGCTTCCCAAGCAGATCATGCAGCCTCCAAGCGTCCAACACCGAACAGGGTTTGCACCCTCATCACGAGCCGATTCTTTTCGTACCGCGACGCATATTGCGAATTCTATTTTGCATATTGCAAATATTTGCGACATCCCATCCGGGAAATGTTCCTTATTAATTAAGGCTGTCTTTTTTTAATAAAGTTTGTCCAGCTTCAAAGCTGTGGAAACAAAACTCGACGAACGGCGTCATTGCTCGTTGAGGACCCGCTCGGCAGAGAGTACTCGTACTCACTACCTTAAAGTGAAGTCCTGACTTGGACCGCTTCGTGCCAAACGCGGTCACTCGCGATGGTATTACTTCGGGGCTGCTATCGACAGGCAGCGGCCCTCGGCGCCCGCTTGACTGACCCGACCAAATCGCCTAGGTTAGCTAACCTTAGCTAGGGGCATTTAGCAATGAAACAAGTCAACATGCATGAGGCCAAGTCGCAGCTTTCAAAGCTCGGAGAAATGGCCTGGAATGGCGAGAAGATCGTTATCGCCAAAGCCGGCAAGCCATATCTTGACCTCGTTCCCCACAAGCACGAACGCACCGAACGCAAGCCAGGTCGACTCAAAGGCCAAATCGAAATGGCTCCAGATTTTGACGCAACGCCTCGGGATGTCATCGACAGCTTTGAGGCAGGGTAACGATGGCTTTCATGCTCGATACACACACGTTCTTGTGGTGGCTGGCCGATGACTCACGGCTCCCCACAGGTGTACGAGACCGGATCAAAGCACCAGAAAACCAGGTTTTCGTCAGCGCGGCTACAGGCTGGGAAATTTCGATCAAGAAGGCACTAGGGAAGCTGGAGGCGCCAGACGAAATTGCGTCACTGTTAGACGAGGAAGGCTTCCAGGAAATGCCGATCAGCTTTGTTCACGGCCAAATGGCTGGCCACCTTCCATCCATTCACCGCGACCCTTTTGACAGGATGCTCGTGGCACAGTGCCAAGCGCATGGCCTAACTTTGCTCACGCGAGACGAAAACATTCCTCGCTACGAGGTAGCGACCTTTTGGGCTTAGGCACGGTCCGCTGTAGCCACAGTCCAGAGTGTCATCTACCAACCTCAAGGACCGCTTTGGGCTGGCTGCGGCCTTGGATCACCGCCCGCCGGCAGGTGGGTGCCAAGAGCTGCCATTCAGAGGTAGTTCGTTCGAGGTGTAATGACCCAGCATTTCCTGCACAGGTCAGGCTGCTAAAGCAAAGGCTTCAGCGGGTGTCTTCATGCCAAGCGCCTGGTGGGGGCGTTTCGCGTTGTAGAAGGTGATCCAATCTGCAATTACGCGTTTGGCGTGCTGGATGGTTTCGAATCGATGTCGATGCACACATTGCTCCTTGAGCGTGCGGATCAGACGTTCGACCATGCCGTTTTGCTGCGGGGTGTGCGGGGTGATGAATTCCTGGCGGATGCCGTAGCTGCGCACCAGTGCGCGGTAGCTGCGTGAGGTGAAGACCAGACCGTTGTCGCTACGGAGCAGGATGTCGTCTTTTGCGATGCCCAATGAGCCATATCGGCTGATCAATGCCTGTTCCAAGGCGGCTTCAGCGGTTCTGGCCTTGCCGCTTTTGGACAAGTGCCAGCCCAACAACTCTCGCGTGCAGCAGTCCATCAGAACCGCCAAGGAGCACCAACCGTGTTGGCCGCACCAGACGCGACACAGATCAGTCGCCCAGCGCTCATTGGGGTGGTCGGCCACCGATGGCAAGGCCTGGATACGTGGCCGCTGGCCCACAGCTCGCTTCCTGACTTGCCAGCCGCGGATCTGAAAGATCCTTTGGACGGTGTTTTTATTGCAGCCAAGCAAGTGGGCCACCGTGCGGTATCCGAAGGACGGCTCTGCTTCGATTAGCGCCTTGATGGGGACTTCAAAGTGAGCCTGCACCTTGGGTGGCGATTGGGTGGGTTTGTAGTAGAACGACCGCCGAGGCACGCCAAACCGACGGCACAACTTGCTGACCGAGACTTCGTAGCCGTCGTCCATGAGTCCCTGCTGGAGACCCATGATCAGGTCTCGTCCTCGCCCAGCAGGGACTGGAATTTCTTTCTTGCGCGCAGCTCCAGCATCGCTTCGCCGTAGGCTTCCTGGAGATCTCGCAACTGCCGCTCGTACTGCTCGCGAATATCCTGCGGCTTGGCTTTCAGGGCGTTCTCCATCCCTTTGCGGGCCTGATCAACCCACTCCTCAACTTCAGCTGGTGTGAGGTCATAGTTCCGGCTGGCTTCAGATACAGTGGTCTTGCCCTGCAGAATCTCGGTAACCAGAACGGCCTTACGCTTGGCCGTCCAACGCTTGATCTCTTCATCCACGATCGTCGTGCTCATGTGTGCTTCCTCTGGGTAGTATCACCTGAGCAGAAAATCACTGGGTCATTACATGAACGACCTAATCGGTGAATGAATGATGAACTCGAAAAAACTTGTCGACATTCGTCTACCGCTCGGCGAGCTTGAAATTGCAGTTTTGAATGTGTTGTGGGCGGCTGGAGAATCCGATGCTCGTGCGGTGCATGAACGAATGAACCAAGATCGAAAACGCTCTCTGAACACCATCCTGTCGACGTTGAGCCGACTCCACAACAAGCGAGCTTTACGGCGATGGAAACACGGTCGTGCTTTCCGGTATTCACCTATTTTGGGTCGGGAGGAGTTTTTTCTTGCCGTTCTCCGCTCGATAGCGATCAGCCTCGGCGATACGAAATTTATTGCACTACGCAAAGCGCTGCTGTTGTTCTGCGAAGAAGAATGATCGCAACTTCGAGCGACTAACCGATGACAATGGGACGGCGCGGTGAAGCATCCAGCTACTCATGAATCGTGCACGCCCTACAATTGCACAGACCGCCTTTTGGGCCACACGTGCCACGTCGCCTTTTGGCGCGCATTGCATAGACTGCGCCCCACCTCAGCGAACCCAAACCAGCAAGCCGTAAAGCGACGCGGTCAGCGCGCTCGCCAGCGCCAGCGCGGACCAATAGCCAACCCCGCGGTCAATCAGTACAGGCAGCACAATGAAGAGCGCTAGGGACGGCAGTACCAAGAAAAACACGTCCTTCGACATGCTCGCCACGCGTCTCGCATCACCAGTTTCCACGTATAACCATGACATCGCCAACACCGACACCAGTGGCAGCGAGACGATCAATGCACCAAGCAATGTGCTGCGCTTCGCCAGTTCGGAAGCGAGCACAATCACCCCGGCAGACAGCAGTACCTTGATTGCGAGATAGAGCAAGGATAGGCCGCCTATGGCCGATAGACTTTTTCGAAGAAGCCGCTCAGTTGCACGTTGATCGTGACCGGGCCGCTATTCGGGTTTTTCCAGTACCAACCATGAGTGCCGTCGAACGGCGCGATCAGAAGCCCTGAAGATGCTGATCGGGATCGCTCGCGCCAGTAGCTTTCAAAGTCGTCCGCATCGCCGGGTGGCTCGCCGTGCATGTCGAAATGGACAGGCTCGGAAGCGTTCCAACTGAATACAAAGCTCTGTCCTTGAGCCATCAGAGCCTTGATCTCGACACCTTCGCCTGGGGCGAGCGTCAAGGTGCGCTGCTCTGTTGCGTAGGCCGCAGCCTCGGCAACCACTGAGGGCATGTCCGCGCCCGACGTGCCCGAGCGTCCATCCGGCACTAGGTCTGCTGGGCCGTCTGAAGCCTGACTCAGTGCGGTCAGCCCCAAGGCCTGACCAAGGCCCGTGGGGTCCCGCCCGAACTCCGCAGGCAGTACGGCGATGACCAGGATCACCAGGGCGACCAGTGCCGCCCCGACCGTGCTGATCATCAATTTTCGTCCTGAAATCTCAGGCGATGTTGTACTTGTCGACATAAATACTCCTAGTGGCCAATCATGAATCCGACCATCTGGTAGCCGGTCAAGAGGAAGCCCGCGCACATCAGCGCAACGTTTGCTGCGAATGCATGGCGATTGAAACTCTGGCGTTGCCGCCAAGCAGTCATCACGATGAGGATGAGGCCCAGGGCCAGCAACTGGCCGACTTCAACGCCAATGTTGAACGCAATCATGTTCGGAATCAGCCCATCCTCGGATAGCGACAGATCCTGCAGTTTGGTCGCCAAACCGAACCCGTGGACCAGCCCGAACAACAGCACAGCCCAGCGGGTGTTGGGCTGAAAGCCGAAACACTTCCGAAAACCGCCGATGTTGTCGAAGCCCTTGTAGACCACTGATAGGCCGATGATGGCGTCGACAATGTACGGGTTGATGTGAGCGCCGCTCAGCACCCCAAACAGCAGCGTCACGCTGTGTCCAATTGAAAACAGCGTGACGTACAAGGCCACATCGCGTGCCCGATACAGAAAGAAAATCACGCCGAGCAAGAACAACAGATGGTCGTAGCCGGTGACCATGTGCTTGGCACCCAGGTACAGAAACGGGATCAGATGCGTGCCGGTGCTGGACTCGAGAAAGCCCTGATCGCCGCCCGAGACACCGTGTGCAAAAGCGGTAACGGAAAAGCACGCCAGGAGCGCGACGAGCGCCGTGGCGGTACTTTGAATTGACAATGGTTGTTTCCGCATCTGCTAGCTCGATGATTCAGGTTCGTTGGGTTCGCCCGGCATAGTCTGCGGATTCTGACGGCACGGCTTTGCGGGCTTGCTCGCCGCGCTCGGCGAATTCCCAGCCTCACCGCCGGGGTCAGTTGCATTCTTGCCCGCGTCGCTGCTGGCCCTGTCGGCACCCGGGCGCTGACCCGCCTCATCCCGCGTTGTGGGCTCGCAATCAGTCGTGTCCTCCTCGACGGCGGGGGCAGGAACAATGGGGACGTAGTCGTCAAATCCATGGTTGCCATGCGCCAGGGCGCCGGTGCTGACCAGCAAAAGCGTTGCGAAAGTGATGTTCTTCATTGGGATTCTCCGTATGTTGAGATTGTTCACGACGCTGAGGTCGCGAGATCTTGAGTGGCCGTTTCAGGTTTGGCTGCGGCTTTGGCAGCCAGCATTCTGTAAAGCCCGGGAAGGACGAGTAGCGTGAGCAGCGTCGAGGAAAAGATGCCGCCGATGACAACAGTCGCCAGTGGCCGCTGCACCTCACTGCCTATCCCGGTGTTGAAGGCCATGGGCACGAAGCCCAGCCCGGCAACCAGGGCGGTCATCAGCACTGGCCGCAGGCGCGTCATCGCGCCTTCGATGATCGCGTCATCCAGGCTGCGGCCGTGTGCCCGCAGATCCCGGATAAAGCTGACCATGACCAGGCCGTTGAGCACGGCGATGCCAGACAGGGCAATAAAGCCAACGGCAGCCGAGATTGACAGCGGGATGCCGCGCATCCAAAGCGCCAGAATCCCGCCGGTCAGCGCCAGGGGAACGCCGCTGAAGATGACGAGGGCATCACGCACGGAACCCAGCGCCATCAGCAGCAGGCCCATGATCAGGAGTAGCGTGACCGGCACAACAATGGCCAGCCGCTTGGCGGCGGACTCCAACTGCTCAAACGTGCCACCGTAATCGACCCAGTACCCCGCCGGAATCTCGACGGAGTCCGCCACCGCGGCCTGTACGTCAGCGACGAATGAACCCAAATCACGGCCCCGGACATTGGCAGTCACGATCACATGACGCTTGCCGTTCTCACGTTTGATCTGGTTCAGGCCAAGTGCGAGTTCGAAGTCGACGATCTCGGACAGTGGGGTAAACCCACCCCCAGGTAGCGCCACGGGCAGGTTGGCGAGGGCATCCGTGTCCGCTCGTGTGGTCTCTGCCATGCGCACGACGATGGCGTGGCGGCGATCGCCGTCGTAGAACACGCCTGCCTCAGATCCGCCGACAGCCGTTGCCACCACATCTTGAACGTCGTCGATGCTCAGACCAAGGCGTGAAAGGCGTTCCAGGCGCGGATGCACTGTCAGCACCGGTAGACCAGTGGCTTGCTCGACCTGGATGTCGACTGCACCGGGCACTGTGCCCAGGGTCTCTTCCATGGCATCGCCAAGCTCGACCAGGGTGTCGAAATCGTCGCCGAAGATCTTGATTGCGAGTTCGGCGCGCACCCCGGCGATCAGCTCGTTGAAGCGCATCTGGATTGGCTGCAAGAACTCGTAGCGGTTGCCTGGTATTGGCGTGACCGCTGCCTCCAGATCAGCCACAACCTGCGCCTTGGGCTTGCCTGGGTCGGGCCACTCACTGCGCGGTTTGAGCATGATGAAGTTATCCGCCACGCTCGGCGGCACCGCATCGGTCGCGACGTCTGCGGTGCCGATCTTGGCGAAGACACGCTCGACCTCCGGCAGTTCCTTGATGCGATTCTCGAGCTGCTCCTGTAGCGAAACCGCCTGCGACAGCGAGGTGCCTGGGATGCGCAGCGCATGCATGGCGATGTCGCCTTCGTCCAGGTTGGGCAGGAACTCGCTGCCCATCCGAGTGGCCAGACCGATGCACGCGACCACCAGAATGGCAGCCGCCGGCACCAGGATGTACCGGCCTTTCAACGCGAACCGCAGCAGCGGCGCATAGGCCACCTTGGCACCGTGCATGATGGGATTGCGCCCTTCCTTGACCGGCTTGCGGAACAGCAAGGCTACGCAAGCCGGGACGAACGTCAGCGAGAGGATCATGGCGCTGACGAGTGCGATCACCACCGTGAAGGCCATCGGGTGGAACATCTTGCCCTCAACGCCCGTCAGGCTGAAGATCGGCAGGTACACAGCGGTAATGATGAACACGCCAAACAAGGCTGGCCGAATGACTTCGCGGGTCGCCTCGATGACCAGGTCCAATCGCTCTGACAGCGGCAGTCGTTCAGATCGTTCTTCCGATGCCACCGACAGACGCCGCATGCAGTTCTCGACAATAATCACTGCGCCATCGACGATCAGACCAAAGTCCAGCGCACCCAGGCTCATCAGATTGGCGCTGACCTGATTCTCGACCATGCCGGTGATCGTCATCAGCATCGCGGCCGGAATAACGGCCGCCGTCAGCAGGGCCGCGCGGATGTTGCCGAGCAACAAGAACAGCACAACCACAACCAGCAAGGCCCCTTCCAGCAGGTTCTTCTGCACGGTCTTCAGGGTCTGGTTGACCAGGTTCGTGCGGTTGTAGGCCGTCGCGACTTCAATGCCTTCGGGCAAGCTCTCCTTGACGACTTCCAGGCGTTCAGCAACCGCTTGAGCAACCTCTCGACTGTTCTCGCCAATCAGCATGAAGACCGTGCTCAGCACCACTTCACGCCCGTTTTGCGTAGCCGCACCGCTGCGCAGTTCGGCACCGACTGATACCGACGCAACATCGCCCAGATGAACCGGCACGCCGTCGGACTGGCTGACGACGATGCGTTCAAGGGCCTCCATGTCTGTTGCCTGGCCCGGCACGCGCACGAGCTGTTGGGCACCATTGCGTTCAATGAATCCCGCACCTCGGTTGCTGTTGTTGGCGGCAATCTTCTCCAGCAGCATGTCGAAGGTCAGCCCATGGGCCAGCAGCATCGCGGGATCTGGGGCCACCACGATTTGCTTGTTCTGACCGCCAATCGGGTTGACCTCCACCACCCCAGGCACCCGCAGCAATTGCGGGCGGATGATCCAGTCGTGCACCGAACGCAAGTCCGTCGGCGTCACCGGTGAGCCGTCGGGCATGGTCGCCTCCGGGGCGGCATCAACGGTGAACATGAAGATCTCGCCCAAACCGGTTGCGGTTGGTCCCAGCGCGGGTTCGATGCCGGGCGGCAATTGCGCTTGCGCCGCTGTTAGACGCTCAGTGACCTGCTGCCTGGCAAAGTAGATGTCAGTGCCTTCATTGAAGACAACGGTGATCTGCGACAGCCCGTAGCGAGAAATCGAGCGCGTGTAGTCCAGGCTGGGCAAGCCTGACATGGCGGTTTCGAGTGGGAAACTGATGCGCTGTTCGACCTCCAGTGGCGTATACCCCGTTGCTTCGGTGAGCACGATCACCTGAACATTGGTGATGTCCGGCACGGCGTCGATCGTCAAGCGGTTGAAGTTGTAAATGCCCAGGCCGGCAACAGCCAGGACAATCGCGAGGATCACGATGCGTTGGTGCACCGAGAATCTGATGATTGAGTCAAGCATGGCGGCCTCTAGTGGTCGTGTGATGCGCCGGACTTTTCGATGTCGGCCTTGATCAGAAAACTGTTCTCGGTCACGTACCGCGTTCCGGGTGCGAGACCACCCAGGACCTCGATCCAGTCACCGTGCGCTTGTCCCAGATCGAGCATGCGGACTTCGTAGGTTTCATCGACCAGTGCGTACACCACTGTGAAATCACGAAAGGCCTGCAATCCGCTGCGCTTGACCGCCAATGGCACGGCGTGTTCGGCAACCATCACGCGTGCGGTGACTTGCGTGCCGGGTGCGAATTGGCCATCCGCGTTGTCGATCAATACGCGCGCGGTCACGGCTTGGTTCGGACCGCTCATTACGCCAATGTCCGTGACTTGGCCTCGAGCTGTGGCCGGACTGCTGGCGCTGGTCACTGTGACCGCAGCACCCACCTTGATTTGGCCACGCTGCGCCGGAAACACGGCGAGGTTGGCAACAACTTGACGGGCATCGACGATTGCAAACAAGGTTCGTTGCCCGCTGTGTTCCCCGACCGTTGCAGACTGCTGAGAGATCGTCCCGTCGATGGGTGCGGTGATCGTGTATCGACGCAGGCTGTCGTCGCTTTCAATCACCGCAAGCGCTTGCCCGCGGCGGACGGTTTGTCCAAGTGCGGCCGACACCGAGCGAATGACGCCGGGGAATCGGGCGGCCACTTGCGCATGACCATCTGGCCGAGCCACGATCTGGCCGTACAGCGGAACGGTTTCAATGAGTGTCTGTGGGCCGGCAGTTTCCGTACGCACGCCTGCGGTCGCCGCAATCTCGGCTGGGATGGTGGTGCGACCTTCGTAGCTATCGAATGCCCAGTCGTACCGTTTCCCGCCGTACTTTGCCTCCACGACGACCCGGAACGAGTGTGGCTCGGTGACGACGCCGTCTCCGAGCAAATAGTCACCCTTTGGCGAGAAATCAAAGCGGTCGACCACATCGCCAAGGCGCTCCAACTTCACCACCAGTTCCACTTCATCCAGCGGCACTGCTTCGCCCTCCTGCGTCGGCCAAGCGTGGTACTCGGGCGGTACGCCCGTTTCAAAAATGTCCAGTTCAATGGCAAAACCGTTGCTGCGCAGCATGCGGCCGCCATTCGGGCCTTTCTCAGGTTCGTCTGCCGCGGAGGCGTCGTGCGCGGTCTGGGCAGCAGGATTGTGCGCAGAATCCGTCGGGCCACAGGCGACGAGGCCGAGCGCGGAGATTGATAGCGCAAAAAACGCCAGGTGGGTCGCACGCATGCGACCGAGAATGTTTAGAAAATTCATGTGTGGTCTCACTGTGCGGTTTGAGCGGGGTTCAGCAGCCCTTGGCTGCCCCCGACCAAACGGTCAATTTCGATCGCGAAGCGGTGTGCATTGGTGGCGGCTTCGATCAGTTGCTCGCGAGCAGCGAGCACATCGCTTCGCGCCAATTGCAGTTCGCGATAGCCGTAGCGGCCTCGCTGGTAGGCACGCCGCGTTGCCTCGAGGGCGCGCTGCGAATCCGGTATCACGCTGGCTTGCAAGGTCTCGACGACGTGATGGGCGTGGCGAAGTTCCTGCAACCAGGCAAACAGTTGCGTGCGGATCTGCACATTGGCTGCATTGCGGTCAGTCTCGACCTGAGACACCCGGGCTTCGCTCGCCGCAATGTTCCCGCTGTTCCGGTCGCGGAAGGACAAGGGAATGGTCAGACTGGCAACGCCAGCCACGTCATCGCCGCGGGCAAAGTGCCGCACGCCGGCCGAAACCGTCCAACTTGGCTTTGCGCGTTCCTGCTGCAGCCGGAGTTCTGCGAGCCGAATGTCCTGCAGAGAATTGAACCGAAGTAGGTCCGGGTTCTCGCTAACGCGTTGCTCGAGCTGGTCTAGCGGCGCGGTATCAGGCAAGGCCAACAGGTCACCGGCAGCCTCCAGGGCATCCACCATTCCGGTTTCGCCCCATTGCGCTGCAAGGCGTCTGCGGCTGGTCAGCAATTCGTGTTCTGCGTCCTCGGCGACCAGGCGTGCTCGGGCCAAGTCAGCACGTGCCCGCAAAACCTCCGCGTCTGGAGCTTTTGCGGTGCGAACACGATCATTCGCAGCGGACTCTGCCGCATCTGCAAGGCTGACCGCCTCATTCGCAAGCGCGAGCTTTGCTTGCAGACCCAACACTTCGACAAACCGTCGCGCGGTTTCTGCCGCAACATCCAAGCGCTCAGCCCGCTGCTCGGTGCCAAAGGCATCGTAACGCGCGTCAGCAACAGCAACGCGGCGCACCCGTAGGCCACGCTCGAGTACCTGACTGAGGCTGAGCGTTGTTTGCAAGTCGTCCAGAGCCTGCCGTTGTCCGGTGCCAAAGGCGTCTTCGGCACTGATGGTCAGTTCCGGATTCGGTATCAGCCCGGCTTGCCGCGATTCTGCGGCAAGTGCCCGTTCATCGAATTGCAGGCTGGATAGAGAGGGGTTGGAAGCCAGTGCCCTGTCAACGGCAGTTTCCAAACTCAGTTGATTTGCCACCGCATTTGCAGATAGCGGCAGCAGAAGCGCAGCCAGTAAAATCTGGCGCGCAGCATGAATAGACATGGTTGTCTCCGTGAAGATAGCTCCTGACAGGAGCAAGTTGGTCAGCGCACAAGCGCCGACCAGCGATTCAGGTCACGGAAAACACAGGCGGCCCGCGCAGTGGGGGCCAGAAGAAGTGGTCGCTCGATGCTAGCTGGGCGAAGTCAGGCGGCCGCAACACATGCGATCGCTGCTCCGGTGCTAAGCCTGCCGGCGGCTCTCGAGCGATGGCTGCGCAGATCTCAATGTCATCAACATCGGGGGCGACAGACCGATCACGTGACGGGATCGCCGCATTCGAGATGTCGAGATGCTGGCTACTGTCTTCGGCACTAACACCGTCCCAGAAGCCATGAGGATCTGCATCCAACTCAAAGTGGTGTGCGTGAGAGTGAGTCTCTTCGTGATCATCCAGATCGACGTGCGCATGCACGCTCGATAGCTGCATCGCTGCCAGTGCCAAGCACAGCAACACTCGTACAGTATTGGATGTCGAAGAAAGCGATCTCACAGCCAGAGGATAGCCTTCGGGCAAACTACTAGTAAAGGCCATGCATCAGGCTGGCGCGAAGAATCCAATGTGCCACGGCTAGGTGTCCGTTTCGGATCGACCGGATAGGTCTTGAAGTGACAGGTCATTCCGCAGCCGAAATGTCTCCGTTCGAGAACACTTTGCTAGCTGGTGAACCGAGCATCCCCTATCGCCAGTCACGTCACTCAGATTTCAGCAGCCCCGCATTCACAGCAGACCAGCCGACAACTGTAGTCGTGAATTTCGCTTTGACGGTAATGACAGCCGGGGTTCTCTACCCTGCGATATGGAGGGGTGTTTGCTCAGAGTTGTGGCGGCATTGGTCAATGACGCTGGTGACACTGTAAATAACTTGCGGCGATAGCGTTGCATTTAGTGGCTATATGTAGGGTACCGAGCGCAAGACCACGGATATCGTCATCGAGCGGGATGGCCGTGTGGCAGTGCGGCCGCCGGCGCACTTCTCTCCGGAACAAGTCGATGCCGTCGTCCACAGCAAACGGATGTGGATCTATCGGAGCCTGGCAGAGTGGCGCGACCTGAATGCCAGCGCGATTGCGCGCGAGTGGGTCAGCGGTGAGACGTTCTTGTATCTAGGCCGCTCGCACAAGCTGGAACTGGTCAAAGACCAACACGCCGACCTGCTGCTGAGCAACGGGCGCTTCTGCCTGCGCCGCGACGTGATCGACCAAAGCGGCAGCGCAACAGCCAAAGCGGCCTTCGAGCGCTTCTACACCGCGAAGGGTGAGCAGCGGTTTCAAGATAGGGTTCGAGCATTCGCTCCGAAAGTCGGCGTCGAGCCCGGCCCTATCCGCGTCAAGGAAATGGGTTTCCGCTGGGCCAGCGCCAGCAAATCAGGGGCACTGAATTTCCACTGGAAATGCATGATGGCCCCGGCCAATGTCATCGACTACATCGTTGTCCATGAGCTCTGCCACCTGCATGCGTAGGCTCAGGAAACAAGTGCAACACTATCCAAAAAGAGTGTTGCCATGTCATCCAGCTACCATCACCTGAGTCCAGAAGAGCGTGCGACCATCATGATTCAGCACGGCCAGGGCGCCACGCTTAGTTCGATCGCACGCCTGTTAG